>QNBQ01000538.1 GCA_003645735.1 Candidatus Poribacteria bacterium | reverse complement strand
TCGAGCCGGAGGAGGCGAAGGTGAAGGCCGATGAGATTGACAGGATGTTGAGGGAGCTTTCCAAGCTGAAGGCGGACGACCTGGAGATAGAGAAGGAGCTGAAAGGGTGCGGGCTTGAAAATCCCTCGGCCGAGGTCTCCGTCAAGCTGGACGACGGGACGGTCTACAGGATATTCTTCGGGGATGAAAGCGACGGCAAGAGATACCTGAGGGCGGAGGGGAAGGAGCAGATATTCATGGTCTACAAATACAAGGTCAAAAGGATCCTTAAAACCGCCGACGAGCTGAAGGAGGAAGAGGGGAAAGGTGAAGGAGAGGGCCAAGAGAAGGAATGAGTCGAGCTGGGACGAGAGGATCGCGAGGTTCAAGGCGACGAAGGCGTATGAATATCTCCAGGTGATATTCGTCGCCTTCGCCGTCGTGTTCGGGTTTCTGAGGCCGTTCATCATCGAGGCCTACGAGATACCCTCCGGGTCGATGGAGGACACGCTGCTGATAGGCGACAGGATACTCGTGTGCAAGTTCATCTACGGGGTAAAAATACCGTTCACCAGCTGGAGGGTTTTTGACTACCACAAGCCGCAGCGCGGGGACGTCATAGTCTTCATCCCGCCCCACGATCCTCGGAGGAACTTCGTCAAGCGGGTGGTGGGCGTTGGGGGCGATTGGGTCGAGACCAAGGGGCCGAACCTGTATGTCAACGGCAGGCTGGTGGACGATTCGGCATACGTCAAACACCAATACCCGCCGCTTCCCGATTTCGGCCCCGTCCACGTGCCGGAGGGGACGGTCTTCGTGATGGGGGACAACAGGGACAGGAGCAATGACAGCAGGTTTTGGAGGGACAAATACGGCAGGCCCACCCCCTTCGTGCCGCTCGGAAACATAAAGGGGAAAGCGTTCATCATCTACTGGTCACAGGGCGGAAGGCTTTGGGAGCTGCACAAGGTGAGGATCAGGCGGATAGGCAAGCTCATACGCTCCCAGTTCGCCTTCGCCGATGAGTCCAAGGAGGCGATTTGAGCTTATCTTTTGAGGGAGATCCGGTATGAATACGGGTTGCTTGAAAGTTCGATGTTTATCTTATCCTCCCTGGCCAGCCACCCAAGCCCCATCATCAACAGCGGGTAGGAAAGCGGCAGGTTCTTCCTGAGGGTCGAAAGCGTCACAGGCTCGGTTTGTTTGTCCAAAAACCTCCAGATCACGCCGGCTGCCTCTCCAATCTCATATATCATCGCATCCACCTCTGAGGGGATTCGGACTCAAAATTCTATCAGCGCTCCGCTGGGCTGTCAAGACCAGCCTCCGGTTTAAATAATCGGCGCGAATGTGTATAATTTATATTGCTTCGTTCAAAACCCGGTCAAAGGAGGAAGGGAGATGTTAAGGAAAATCTGCCCGATTCTGCTGGCCCTTTCTCTTGCAGCATTTCTCGGCTGCGGCGGAGAGGAGGAGACGAAGCCGGGCGGCGGCGAAGAGCCGATACCGACTGAGAAATACGACACGCTTTACGACGTGTTCTTCGTAAGCGAGCTTGAGGGATGGGCCGTCGGTGAGAACAGCGCGATAATCCACACCACCGACGGGGGCAAGACCTGGGAGTCGCAGAGCGAGAACGTGAAGTGGCTCTCGGAAGGAGAGAACAAATACGTCCTTTACTGCGTCCAGTTCACCGATGAGAAGACCGGCTGGATCGTCGGGGAAAAAGGCGTGCTTCTGAGGACGACGGACGGCGGGGCGACCTGGGAGCAGATCGACACCGGCGTCCAAGACGTGGTGCTCAGATCGATAACGATCCAACACAACCCGAGCGCTACGCCGCCCGATGCCGCCTGGATCGTCGGCACAGGAGGGACGATCCTCTTCAGCAACGACGGCGGTCAGACGTGGATCAAACAGGACTCCCCGGTCAACAAGGATCTCTACTCGGTGACCTCGATAGGATACTACCAGGGCGGCTGGAAGGTCTGGGCGGCCGGTCAGGACGGGGTGATCATCTTCACGGGCGATGGGCTGACCTGGCAGGAGCAGAAAAGCGGCATACCCACAACGCTGCTCTCCATCTTCTTCGCCAACGTCTCGCCCACCGAAAAGGAGTTCAGGGGATGGGCGGTTGGCGTCAACGGCGTGGTTAGGGCTACGACCGACTTCGGCAAGACCTGGAAGCCGCAGGACGCGGACGCGATAGGCCAGCACTTGAGGGACGTCTTCTTCATGGAGAAGACGCCGATAGGGTGGATAGTCGGCGACGGGGGATTGGTCAGATACACCAGGGACGCCGGCAAAACCTGGAGGATGAGGGCCTCCGGCGTCTTCAAAACGCTCTACGCCGTCCACTTCGTCAACACAAGCGAGGGGTGGGCCGTCGGGAAGGACGGCGTCGTCATACACACGACCGACAGCGGCACGCACTGGGAGGTCCTGAGGGGCAGCCCGTTCTGATCCTAACAGGCTTGAGGCGGGGCTTCCGCCCCGCCTCCCACGGGGGTGATGCCGGCTGAGG
>QNBQ01000537.1 GCA_003645735.1 Candidatus Poribacteria bacterium | reverse complement strand
GCGATGTTCTCGCCGTCCCACTTTTGAAGCGGATCCCACATCAGGCCGACCGCCTTATCGCCGCGCCTGACCGCCATGGCCGGGGCGGTGATCTTATAGGGGTGAGGGGCGTGCTGGTCGTTGTGGGGCGGGTCGGAGAACTCGATGTCCAGAGACGTCTCGGGGTATTTCATGTAGTAGATGCCCGGCAGCAGCGCCTCGTCATACTCCCTCCCGAAGCCCCACTCCCCGACGAGCAGCCGGGGGACGTGCAGCGCGAGCAACTTTCGGGGTTTATCGGCCCGGAGAGACGTATCAATCCTCACATACCCATCCCCGTCGGGGATGAAGCCGACGCTCAACCTCCAGACCGCCCCGTCCTCGTCCCGATGGCTCGCCTCGAGCGAGATGCCTCTCCCCTCGCGTTTGAACCTCCGCGCGTAAAGCCAAACGACCTTCCCCTTGCCCCCGTCGGTCAGGTATCTCAGCTCGGCCAGATACGGGATGATCCCCATTCTCTCCCCTTTGAACCTCACCTCGCACACGCCGTAGCCGAAGGGGTTTTCGGGGAAGAGCAGGGTCAGCCCTCCGCTTTCGATCCTAGGGGCATCGGAGCCGGGCTGGCGGGAGCAGACGGCGGTGAAGGAGGCCTCAAGAGGCTTTTCGAGGTCGGGCGAGCTAACCTCGACCCTCAGGGATATCAGGCCGGGGCGGACGGGCCTTATCGCCCAGACGATCTCCCTCCTGCCGGGCGGGAGGGATTCGATCCGCACCGATCGCTCCCCTTCGAGAAGCCCGACCCGATCGGGCAGCTCGATCCTCACGCCCAACGGTCTTGAAACAGCTTCCCCTTCGTTGGCGAGCGCGAGCGTCAGCCGGGCAGCTTCCCCGACCCTGAGGACGGTTTCCCCCGGTCCGAAGCCGATCAGCCGGATTCGGGGCCGCATTTCGAACGTCAGCTCCTCTTCCTCTCCCTCGGACGCCTCCCATCTGAGGGTCAGCCTCGTCCCCAGCCTCCTGAGGCCGATGCCCTCCCACCTGAGCGTCCCCCTTTTACCCGGGTCGATCCTCCGGGGAAGGTCGAGCGGGGTGAGCTTGAGGGAGTCGGAGGAGAGTTGGACGACCGGCTCGGCGGGCGAATCGCCGGTGTTTTCGAACTCAACTTCTATCACACATCCCCTGGCCGGATCGTCGGGCGAGGGGACGACCCTCAGGTCGGATATCCTCAGGTGGAAGCCCACCCTTTCGACGTAGCGTATGTCGTCGAATATCACCTCGCCGGGGCCGGGCCTTCCCCCCTCGTTTATCCTGGGGGCGGGCTGAACCGATCTGACGCGTGGGTCGTCGGTGTAATCGAAGGCTATGGCGCCGAGGTGCCACCTCCCGTCGCCCGCGAACAGCTTCGGCAGGACGTAGATGGCCCGATACGCCGTCTCGAAGTTATCCTCGCCCATCGGTATGACATAAAACCGGACGTTGTCGCCCGTCGTTTCGATCAGCTTATATCTGAAGGTGAAGCCTCCCTTTTTGACCGGCAGCAGATCCCCGAGGGAGGGGGCTGGTTTGCCCTTGCCGATCGCCGGATAGCTCCGGTTGAGGCCCAGGGAGGCCTTCGAGGTGACCTTCATCCTGAAGGCTTTTCCGCCCTCAAACGCGTCGTCCGTTACCTCGGCGACGACGTCCCTTCCCATCTCTCCCCTGGCCCAGAAGACGGCCCACCCGACGGGCAGGCCGTTGGGCCCTATCTCCTCAAACCCTCCGTTGCTCAGCGAACAAAGCAGCAGACCTGCAAGAAGAAAGCTCATCTCCACACCCTCCGGATGTGCTTCGGGGACGACGCTCGATCAACCCCTATTATAGCGGGTGATCGGGCTCCCCTTCAAGGCCGGCTTGAAAGATCGGGGGATGGGTTGATATAATTTAATCCGCCTTCAAAACCCGGTGTGGAGGAGGTAGGGCAAGTTGCCTCACAGGAAATCGGCTTTCAAACATCTGAGGGCGGACGAGAAGAAGAGACAGAGGAACAGGGCGATAAAGTCGGCGGTCAAAACCGCGATCAAGAAGGTCGAACAGGCGATAGCCGAGGGGGATGTCGAAAAAGCCCAGATGCTCTTCAGGGAGGCGGTCAGCAAGCTGGATAGAGCTGCCCAGAAGGGCGTCATAAAGAAGGGGACGGCGGCCAGGAAGAAGTCGAGGCTGGCGCACAAGCTGAACAAGCTGATCGCCCAGCAGCAGGCGGCCCAGGCTCAGGAGACGCAGGCCGCCTGAGCCTTGGGACATCCAATAACCCTCCCGACGGCGTTCTCCCCCTCAACCCCCTCTATCACGACATCCACCATCTCGCCCGCTAAGCTCTCCGGGGCGTTCACGAAGACCCTCACGTAGTTGCCCGTAAACCCTGACAACCTCCCATCCTCCTCTTTCTTCTCCAGCAGAACCCTTTGAACCGTCCCGATGAGCGACTCGGCGAACCTCCTCATCAGCCTCCTCCCCAGCTCTATCATCGCTTCGCTCCTCTCCTTCACG
>QNBQ01000536.1 GCA_003645735.1 Candidatus Poribacteria bacterium | reverse complement strand
CCTCCTCTTCCTCTACGCTTTCAAGCTGAAAGGGACGCCGTTAATGGGGAACGGGGTCGTCGCGGCTTTAACCGGCTTGATCTTCGTCGCCGGCGGGATAGCCGTGGGGAGGGTCGGGGGGAGCTTGGTTCCGGCGGCTTTCGCATCGCTGTTCACTTTCGCCCGGGAGGTCGTCAAGGACATGGAGGATGTCGAGGGAGACAGAAAGGCGGGGGCCAGGACGGCGCCCGTGGTCTGGGGGCTGAGGAGGGCCGGGCTCATCTCGGCCGCCGCGATGATCCTCCTGATACTGATAACCCCTCTCCCGGCGCTGATGCTGGGATACTCGTGGAGGTATGTGGCGGTCGTGGGGATCGGGGTGAACCTACCGTTGATCTGGTGTGCCGCGTCGATCGCCCGATCCCCTTCAAAGGCGCCCCTGATACAGAGGGTGATGAAGTTCGATATCTTCGCGGCCCTTCTGGCCATCTGTCTCAAGTGAGGTGTGGGGATGGTGAGGGTGTTGAGGGATCGGTGTGGGTATTGTGGCTCGTGTGTGGGGGTTTGTCCTCGAGGGGCGATAGAGATGATCGACCTCTTCGTGCGGATCGATCGGGAGAGGTGCGTCGGATGCGGCCTCTGTGTCAAAGCGTGTCCGCTGGGCGCGCTGATGTTGCAGGGTGAAATCCCTCAAACCGGCTTGCGGACTGGGATTTCGGGCCATACCGATTGACAGGGTATCGGGCATGTGATATAATATTGACCGTCCAAAGCGCGTCTCCCGGCGGGCGAAAATCCTGATGGAAAGGAGGATCGATCTATGCCTTATGTGCGCGCTATGGATGGGGAGAGCATCGACGAGATCCTGAAGAGGTTCAAGAAGAAGTGCGAGAAAGAGGAGCTGTTCAAGGAGATCCGTAGGAGGCTGAGATACGAGAGCAGGAGGGAGAGGGAGAGGAGAAGGCTGCACAGGCTGATAAGGAAGCGCCAGGCTCAGCTGAGGAAGGCCGCCGAGAAGGGCAGAAGGTAAAAACTTCCCCAAAGGTGGTTTGAGAAAATGAGATCGAAAAACCGTTTCCCGCCTTACCCCGATGATAACATCACCGAAGACCTCCTCGGAGAGGAAGAGGCCGGCGACGCCGATGAGTGCGACGTGATGACGATCTACTACAAGGAGGTTTACAAACGCCCCCTCCTGACCCACGAGGAGGAGATAGCCCTCGCCAAGAGGATCGACGACGAGAAAGAGAAGCTCCTCACCCTGTTCTCCCAGATACCGGCCATTCCCAGAGAGGAGATAGAGGAGCTGAGGAGGAAAAGGGATTGGAGGGATTTCGCCGCGTTGATCCGGCGGCTGAGGGAGCTTCACAACCAGTTCAAAGCCGCCCCTCCCGGCACCCCCGAGCACGAACAGATGGAGCGGGAGGTGGGGCTGCCGTTGGATCGGTTCTCCCGAATAATGGACGAGATATCCCGCCATGAGGATAAGGTCTACGAAGCCAGGAACATCATGGTGGAGTGCAACCTGAGGCTTGTGGGGAGCGTCGCGCTGAAGCTGCGCAACAGGGGACTGCCCTTCCTCGACCTGATGCAGGAGGGAGCCGTCGGGCTGATGAGGGCGGTCGATAAGTTCGACTACAGGCGCGGCTATAAGTTCAGCACATACGCGCATTGGTGGATAAGGCAGGCGATGTTGAGGGCGCTGGCGGATCAATCCAGGATGATAAGGATCCCAGCCTACACGGTCGAGAACCTCTGCAAGCTCAACCAGATCAAGGCGAAGCTGACCATGGAAAAACAGCGGCCCGTCACCGACGAGGAGGTCGCCGAGGCGATGGGGATAACCCTGGAGGAGCTCGAGAGGCTGAAAGGGCTGAAAGACAACCTAGTCTACCTCGACTCCCAGATCAGCGACGATTCAGATACCACGCTCTACAACATGATCGAGGACAAGTCGATCCCCCGCCCCGACGAGGAGGCGTTCGACAGGCTGTCCAGGGAGCAGATCTCCGAGATACTGAAGGAGCTGACCGAGAGGGAGGAGAAGGTGATAAGGTGGAGGTTCGGGATAGGCGACGGCAGGAGGCATACCCTCCGGGAGATCGGCGAGAAGCTGAACATAACGCGGGAGAGGGTGAGGCAGATCGAGGCCCAGGCGCTCAACAAATTGCGCCACCCTTCCAGGCGTCGTCGGCTGGAGGGATTGTTGTTGAAGAACTTTTAGCCCTCATCGAAGGCTTGAAACGCGAGGGGATGTGGCTTCGGGCCACATCCCCTCTTTTTTTAGGAGGTGCCCGAGATGGGAAAGCTGGCCATAACCGGGGGAACCCCCGTCAGGACGAAACCCTTCCCCTCCTGGCCCATCAGGGACGAGGCGGTGTTGGAGGCGCTGAAGGAGGTGTGGGAAAGCAACGTCTGGGGGATAGGAGGGGGGAAAGTTCCGGAATTTGAGAGGAAGTTCGCCGAGTATGTAGGCGTCAAATACGCCGTGGCCACCACGAGCGGCACGGTTGCCCTGCAGCTGGCGCTG
>QNBQ01000535.1 GCA_003645735.1 Candidatus Poribacteria bacterium | reverse complement strand
TGGCCTCCGCCTCACGATCCTCCCCCTGGGGGGCACCGGAGCCGCGGGCCGCTCCTCTTCCTCAGCCTTGATCGCCAGGATCAGGTCGTCGAGGAATTTGCGGGGGTCGGTCGTCGTCGGGAGGCCGTGGATCTTCGAAACCGTCAGGCTTAAGGCCATCTCGATGTTCGGGACCAGATCGGGCTCGAACTTCCTGGCGACGGACAGAGCGAGCTCAAGCTTCCGAGCCGCCTCGGACCAGTTCGGCATCAGCTGACGAGCCATCGTAAGCAGGTTTATGACCTGATCGCGCGTCCGCATCGGAGGTCGCTCCGCTACCCTACGCGGACGCCTGACGGCTCTACCCAGATCGACGTATTCGACCGTTATCACGCTATCACCTCTTGATGAACGCGAAGTAGCCGATGATCAGCCAGGCCCAAACGGGGACGCCGAAGAACTCCTTCTTCAAGAACTCCATGACCTTGCTCTCGCCGGTCACACGCGGAGTGGCATACTTAGCCGCCTCGTGGTTCGTGATCAGGTATTCCCCTCCACCGGGGGCCTGGACGCTCGGCAAAACCTCCCGAACCTGGCCGAGTATGCCGTTTCCAAACGGATTCGCGTGCATCATACCGCCTCCTCAAACCATGTAGATTACCTCGTCCCTGACCTTATACCTCGGGACCTCCCATCCCACATCGTAAGGCATCGTGGGGTCGAGCGGGACCCACTTTCTCGGGTTCATGGGCGGGAGGCCCACCAGCAAATAGATGTGATTGAAGCCGGGCGGTGTATCGGTCGTATCAACGATCTTCAAAGCGATGGGGTATCCGACCGCCTGAAGCAGCGAACCCAGCAGGATGACCTGATCATCGCAGTCGCCCATGTTCAGCTGAAGCGTCCTTATCGCCCTGCGATACGTGTCCATCCCGTAGGTGTCGCGCGTGTATCTTATCGCGTTCTGGACGAACTTGAAAATCGCCCGAACCTCGGCCTCCCAGTCCTTGGGCGGGACGACCCATCTGCCGTCCGGGGTCCTCCGCGTCAGGATGACGGAGGCGAGCTCATGTATGACCGGATGCGCCCTTCCCTCCCAGATCTTCTCGATGATGTAACGGGCCGCGTCGTCTATCGATTCGACCGGAACCCTCCTTGAGATCATCGTCTCAAGGGGTTCCGACCGAAGCAGGCTCCGCAGATCCATCCCCGACCTCCTCCTTTGAGGCCTGGGATTGAACCTCCCTGACGCGGTTGACTATGATCTCCCTTATCTTCCTGGCTTTCTCCCATCCCTTGGCGGAGTGGAAAACCGCGATCCTGGAGGCTATCTCGTCGAAGACGCCGCCCGGGTCGTGGTGGAACCTGTCGATCAGCGGGTGCTTAATGCCCCAGCTGGTGGCCGTGTCGATCATGTAGAGTATCGCGTTCGCTATGTCCTCGGCCGGGGCGTCGCTGTTGGCCATGTCCCGTATACGGTTCAGGAAGAAATCGAGCGCTTGAAGCTCCTTGACATCGACCTGCTGCTGTTGTTTCTGCTGGGAGGAGGAGGAAAGGGAAGGGAGGGACTGCTGGGCGGCGGCAGTCGTCCCCGCCAGCTGCGGCTGGGCCTGCGGCTGGGATGTCCCGAGCCTGTTTATCAGATCCCTCAAGAAGCCGAAGAAGCCCTCCTCGCCCGAGGAACCTCCCTCCGGCTGAACGGGCGGCGGCTGCATCGTCTGAAGCTCCCTCACTATGCCCATAACCCTCTCCACCAGCTCGGTCGGGTCCCTCTGCGTTTTCTCGACCAGGGCGGTCATGAACTGTATCATCTTGTCGCTGTCGCCCTTGAACATCTCGGAGAGCGTGCTCAGAGCGGACGCGATAGACGGTATCAGCTGCGCGAGGTCCACCTTGCTGTCCTTGAGCTCCTCGATCCGCTTGTCGATGTATTCCTTGATCGACTCAAGGTCCGGCTTGACCTTCTTCGTTATCGCCACCGCCTCCGGCTTGCCGACCCTCACCCTCAGCGCCTTGTCGAACTGGAGGACCTCCCCCTCGGGCTTCGGGATCAGCCTGTAGACGCCGGGTCCCAGCTCGTTCAGCAGGAACTCCTCAAGGGGAACGTCCAGCTCCTTCAGGTCCGCGATGTCGATGTAGGCGATGTAGTTGTTCCCCTGGAAGATCCGGACCTCTCCCTCATCTGGGAGAGAGCTTAACCACTTTTGAGTGTCCACGGCCCGCGCCTTCGAGGAGCCCTTCTTCTTTTCCTTTTCCGGCTCCTCGGCGCCTTTGGATGACCTCTTGAACAAGTTTGAGATTCTCAAGGCTACCCCCCGCTGCTTTAGAGATTTCGTCCAACGGGACGTGCCTTATGACCCTCCCGTTGGACGTTTTAAGCTCAAGGATCGTGAAGCCGTGATCCTCGCTCTTCAGTATCCGGTTCAAATCGGCCCGACCGATCCCAAGAAGCCTTGCGAACTCGCCGCACGAAAGCCATATTCGTCCGTTTCTCAGCTTCATCTCATCTACCCCTCACATCAGATACAGTTATCGGA
>QNBQ01000534.1 GCA_003645735.1 Candidatus Poribacteria bacterium | reverse complement strand
GCTGAGGAGGAGGGCGGGTCGATACTCTTCGCCGCGGAGCTTCCCCCGAACGGGACGCGTCGGCTCGTGCTTAAGATCCCCTATCTCCCCGTCGATCAGCTCGACGAGCTGCGAAGGCTGGACTTCGACCGCGAGAGGGAGGCTGTGGCGGAGTTCTGGCGGAGGAGGCTGGATGAGGGGATGAGGTTGATAACCCCTGAGCCGATGTTGAACGAGTTTCACAGGGCGCACGCCGCCCATCTGCTCATAAACTGCGAGGGACACCCCGAGGGAGGGATGCGGTTCGCCAGGGTGGGGTCGTTCGCCTACGGGGTCTACGGGAACGAGTCGTGTATGATGATCCTCGACCTCGACAGGCGGGGTTATCATCGGGAGGCGAGGGAATGCCTGGAGGCCTTCCTGAGGTATCAGGGGACGGTCGGCCTGCCCGGCGATTTCTCCTCGAAAGAGGGAGTTCTATACGGGGCGTGCGGGTATGAGTGCGGCGGATACAACCAACACCACGGGTGGATACTCTGGTGCCTCGTGGAGCATTACAGGTTCACCCGCGACGAGGAGTGGCTCAGGAGGATCGCCCCCAGCATAGTCGCGGCGGCCGATTGGATCATCCGCGAGCGGAGCAGAACGCTGGGTAGGGACGACATCGGAAGGGGGCTGCTGCCCCATGGGAGCTTGGAGGACATCGGCGATTGGTGGCAGTGGCTGGCCACAAACGCCTACACCTGGAGGGGGTTGGACGCGGCCGCTTGGGCCCTGGAGAGGATCGGCCATCCAGACGCGCCCAGGATACGGCGCGAGGCGGACGATTACAAGAAGGAGATAATCCGGGCTTTCAAAGAGGCGTCGGAGAGATCGCCTCTCATCAAGCTCAGGGACGGGACATATGTCCCCCACTTCCCCTCCCACGTCCACCGGCGCGGCAGATGTTTCGGGTGGATATGCGAGACGCTGGAGGGGGCGATACACCTGCTCATAACCCGGCTGATAGATCCCAGGAGCGAGGAGGCGCTTTGGATACTGAAGGATTACGAGGACAACCTCTACCTCTCCGGCCACTACGGATATGAGGTCGAGGATTTCGAGAGGCAGTGGTTCGATCTGGGCGGTTTCTCGATGCAGGCCTGTCTGCTTTTGGGGGCCGAGCCGTATCTCCTCAGGGATGACGTCAAACACGCGCTGAGGGCGATCTTCAACGCCATAGCCGCCAATTACTTCCCCGACGTGAGGATGCTGACCGAGCACGCGCTGCCGAGTTTGGGCGATTGGCGGGGGGATCATTACAAAAGCTCGGACGAGGCGAACGCCGCGGGCTGGCTCAGATATATCTTCGTGAGGGAGGAGGGTGAGGAGCTGATATTGGGCCAGGCGGTTCCGAGGGAGTGGCTCAGGCCGGGCAACAGGGTGGGGGTCGAAAACGCCCACACCCATTTCGGCGTGATGAGCTTGATATACGAGGCGGGCGAGGGGGAGATCGTGGCGAAGTTGGAGGCCCCGAGGCGAAACCCGCCCGAGAGGATCAGGCTGAGGTTCAGGGCGCCCAAGCCTATCGAAGCGATCTACTTGAACGGTCGAAGGTGGACGGAGGTCGAAGGCGACTGGGCGCTGTTGCCCGGGGATGTGGGCGATGTCGAGGTAAAA
This sequence comes from Candidatus Poribacteria bacterium, assembly GCA_003645735.1. GTDB lineage: Bacteria > Poribacteria > WGA-4E > B28-G17 > B28-G17 > B28-G17. Next base: position 880 of record QNBQ01000534.1, on the reverse strand, counting down.
GCGATCACCTCCACTCCCTGAGCTTGAGCCTCTCCTCCGGCGTGCCGATGTTCTCGAGGAACTCGATATATCTCCGGTGCAGCTCCTCGGCTACTTCCCTTCTTTCCTCGAATAGATCCCTCTCCTGATGCGGATCGGAGGGGAGGTGGAAAAGCTGGGGTTTGGCGGCCCCGCCGGGGTCGAGCAGACACCACTCCCCATCGGTGACCGTGCTCCAGACCAACGTTTCGGGATCGCGCGGCAGGGTAGGGGAACAGACGGCCAGATCCCTGATCCTCTCCGCTTCACCTCGCAACAGGGGCAATATGGATCGCCCGTGTATATCGCCGGGTGGATCGACGCCGCCTAGCTCGGCAAGCGTGGGCATCAGATCCACGAGCTGAACCAAGGCGCCGCACTTCGTCCCGCCCTCAAAGCCCGGTATCTTCATCAGCAGCGGTATGTGGGCGATCTCCTCGTAAAGCGGCCAGCCCTTCTTGGGCTCCAGGACGGTGTGCTTGCCTATCAGTCCGTGTTCGCCGTGCAGCCAGCCGTGATCCGAGGTGAAGATGATCGCCGTCTCATCCCAGATCCCCAGGTCGTGGAGCTTCTCGAAAAGCCACCCCACCCACTTGTCCATCATGGTGATCGTTCCGGCGTAAAGCGCCCGAACGTGTCTCAGCTCGGCCTCCGTCAGGTAATCGGCCCGATCATATCGGGGCAGTATGACCTCCTCCCCCTCATAGCCGGGGTCGTAAAGATCGACATACCACCTGGGCGGATCCCAGGGCTCGTGGACGGAGAAGAGGTCGAGGAAGAGCAGGAATCTCTCATGCTTGTAGTTCCGTTCGAGCCAATCGATCGCCTCCTGGATCGTCTTGGGTATGGGCCAATCCCGCTC
>QNBQ01000533.1 GCA_003645735.1 Candidatus Poribacteria bacterium | reverse complement strand
ATACCTCGCCCTCAGCTGGCCGCATGCGGCGGAGATATCGGCTCCCTTGCTGAACCTGACGGAGGCGACGTATCCGCCCTCTGCCAGCGCGGCCCTGAACCTCTCTATCTGATCGATCTCCGGCGGCTCGAACTCCGACCCCTCTATCGGGTTGAACGGTATCAGGTTGAACTTGACGGGCAGCCCCTTGACGAGCTCCTTCAGCTTCAGCGCGTCCTCGATCGAGTCGTTCACGCCCTTCAAGAGCACGTATTCTATCGTTATCAGCCTCTTGATGTTGGCATACCACTCCCTCGCGGCGTCAAGCACTTCCCTGATCGGGTAGACCTTGTTTATCGGCATCAGCCAGCTCCGCCTCCTGTCGTCCGGCGCGTTGAGCGAGATGGCCAGCCCGCACTTCAACCTCTCCGCCGCGAACTTCCTCATCTGAGGGACGAGCCCACAGGTGGAGATGGTGATCTTCCTGGCGGGGAACATCACCCCCTCGGGGGAGACGAGCAGCTTGATCGCTTTGACCGTCTCGTCGTAGTTGGCGAACGGCTCGCCCATCCCCATGAAGACCAGGTTCGTCACCGCCCGCGGCCTGCCCAGATCCCTCTCCACCTCCAAAAGCTGATTGACGATCTCGAAAGCAGTCAGGTTCCTTATAAGCCCTATTTTGCCCGTCTGGCAGAACCGACACCCCATGGCACAGCCGACCTGCGTGGAGAGGCAAAGCGTCACCCTGTCGCGGTCGAACATCAACACACTCTCGATCCTCTCCCCATCCTCCAGCTCGAACAGGTATTTCACCGTGCCGTCGATCTGGGATCTCTCCTTGGCGATGATCTTAAACCTGCCGATGTAGGCCCTCTCCTTGAGCTCCGCCCGCAGCTTTTTGGGCAGATCGGTCATCGCGTCGAAATCCCATACCCGCTTGTGATACAGCCACACCATGATCTGCCTGGCGCGGAACCTCCTCTCGCCCCAGCTCTCCATCAGGTTCTCGAACTCCTCCCTCGTAAGCCCTATCAGGTTGACCGGCGTCTCTTTCACCGCCATCTCTCCCTCACCCCTCCGTCCCAGAAATTATACGATATGAGGGGCGTCCCCCACAACTTTCCTGCGCCCGATCCTCGTTGACCGCCGCCCCCAGGGGTGGTATACTCTGAGTTCGAACGAGCTTCTAGGGAGGCGATGGCATGGGAGGGTTGATCTATCTGATGACGGCCTTGATGGCGATGGCCTCGGTGGGCGTGAGCGTCGACGATCTCGGCAGGACCGTGAAGTTTAGGATACTGGTCGACAAGGTGATGCAGCCCGAGAGGGGCTGGGTGACGGAGGAGTGGATGGTCAGGGAGGCCGCCGAGGCGGGCTTCAACGTCTACTGCCCGCGCGTCGGCTACGACAGGCTGGAGGAGGTGAGGAGGGTCGCGGAGTGGTGTAGGAAATACGGGATCTTCCACATGGTCTGGATGCGCGGCTCGCTGAGGGCGCCCGAGGGAAAGGAGGCGGAGGGGAAAAGGCTCGTCTGGTCCATAGGAGCCGAACAGCCGCTTTGGAGCCCCAACTCGGACGAGCTCTGGAACTGGATGACCCGCTACATCGTCGAATACGCCAAGATCAGCGCCGAAATACCCAGCCTCATAGGTGTCTTCCTCGACTTCGAAAACTACGCCCCGGGCCGAAAAGAAGGCAACCTCTACTCCCTCTCCTACGACGACCTCATCATGAGGAAGTTCGCCGAGGCGAAGGGGATCGATCTGCCCCGGCTGCCGCTCGATCGGAGGAAGAGGTGGCTGGAGGAGCGGGGGCTGCACGAGGAGTTCAGGGAGTTCCAGGTAAAGCTTTGGCGCGAGCGGTGCAGGGCGCTGCGGGAGGCCGTGGACAGATACAACCCGAGGTTCAGGTTCTGCGTCTATCCCGCCCCCGGGACGCCGTTCATAGTCGAGGCGATCTATCCGGAGTGGGCGACCGAGCAGGCGCCGTTGATCCTTGCCGACGCCTGCACCTACGGCAGGCCCGGCCCGCTGCCGGAGGCCGAATCCCTCAGGAGGAACCGCGAAAAGCTGCTCCAGCGGATGGAGATCCCCCGGAAAGCCGGCATAAACTTCATCTACATCGGAGGGATCGATCCCGTCGTGAGGGGGGCCGACCCGGAGTTCTGCGGGAAAAACGCCGTGATGATCTCCGAGATCACGGGCGGTTATTGGGTCTTCTACGAGGGGCCGAAATACAAGATCGATCATCCCGATTACTTCAAATGGTTCTCCTGGGCGAACAGGGCGATATCTGAGGGGAGGTTCGACGCGTGGCACGAGCCGCGCCAAACCCCGGAGCATCTCATCCCCCAGAGGCTCTTCTCCCGGGCGATCGAGACGGTCAAGCGACTGAACCCCCCCGCGGTGAAGAGGGAGAGGGTGAAGTTTGAGGAGGTCAAGCTCCGGGGCGAAAACCTGGTGCTTGTCGCCGCCGAGGCGGGTCGGCCCCCCTCACGACGGGATCGATCCCTCCGATGTAGATGAAGTTTATGCCGGCTTT
>QNBQ01000532.1 GCA_003645735.1 Candidatus Poribacteria bacterium | reverse complement strand
CGGGGACAAGCCTCCACACGGAGGACGGCGGCAGGACGTGGGAGAAGCAGTATTCCGGCGTGAAAAACTCCCTGAAAGCGGTCTACTTCCTGAACGAAAACGTCGGCTGGGTCGTAGGGGGCGAGGGCACGATACTTGCAACAAGGGATGGGGGTAGGAGGTGGGCCAAGAGGTTCAGCGGGACGAAATACAACTTAAACGCGATTCATTTCCCCGACCCGAAACACGGGTGGATAGTCGGGGATAACGGAATCATCCTCAGATTCGTGTCGAAATGACATGGAGGGGTGATGCGGGATGAACACCTTCAAGACGGCGATTTTGATGATAGCTTTGACGCTGCTTTTGGTGTTCATCGGGGATCTGCTGGGCGGCAGGGGCGGAGCTTTGATGGCGCTGATCTTCGCGGGGATGATGAACTTTCTGACATACTGGCTCAGCGATAAGATCGTCCTGGCGATGTATCGGGCCAGGGAGGTGGGCCCCGAGCACAGGCTCTACAGGATCGTGAGGAGGCTGGTCGAGCGAGCCGGCATGCCGATGCCCAAGGTGTATGTGATACCGACCGCCTCGCCCAACGCGTTCGCCACCGGCAGGAACCCCAAGCACGCCGCCGTCGCCGCCACGGAGGGTATCCTGCACATGCTCGATGACGACGAGCTAGAGGCGGTCGTGGCCCATGAGCTGTCGCACATCAGGCACAGGGACATCCTGATCGCCACGATCGCCGCCACCATAGCGGGGGCGATCATGATGCTGGCCAACTGGGCCAGATGGGCCGCCATCTTCGGCGGTTACGGCTACGGCAGGGATGAAGAGGACAGAGGAGGGATGGCCAACCTGTTGGTTCTGCTGTTCCTGGCGATAGTCGCCCCGATAGCCGCGCTGCTCATCCAGCTGGCAATCTCCCGCTCGCGCGAGTATGCCGCCGATGAGGGCAGCGCCAAGCTCTCGGGCAAGCCCCTGGCCCTGGCCAGGGCACTGGCGAAGCTGGAGGAGGGCGTCAGATACTATCCCATGAGGGTCAACGAGGCGACGGCCCACATGTTCATCGTCAACCCGCTCAGAGGCGGCCTGGCGACGCTCTTCAGGACGCACCCGCCCACCGAGGAGAGGATAAGGCGGCTCCAGATGATAGCCAGGCGGATGGGCTTGGCATGAGGATAAAGGGCATCAGGCTCAAAAACGTCAAGAGCTACATCGATGAGACGATCCGATTCAACGACGGGGTGAACTTCATCTGCGGCGCGAACGGCTCCGGCAAGACCACGATAGTCGAGAGCATAGGATACGCCCTGTTCGGCTGCGCGCCCGACTACGGGTTCAAGAGGTTCATCAGGCACGGCCAGAGCAGGGGGGAGATCCACCTCTGGATAGAGGCGAACGACGAGAGGGAATACAGGATCGTCAGGAAGTTCACCTCCAGGGGCGGGACGATGTGGTCGATCTTCGACGAGGAGACGGGCGAGGAGGTCGAGACGGGCGAGGCGGACGTGAGGGAGTGGCTGAGGGAGAACCTGGGGATAGGGATCGACCTCGACCTGGAGGAGCTTTTCAGGACGGTGATAGGGGTGGGGCAGGGGGCGTTCGTCGCCCCCTTCCTCGAAAGGCCTAAAAAACGGGAGAGCTACTTCAACTCGATCTTCAACCTCGAAAGCTACAGGGAGGCCTTCGAGAAGACGCGCTACGCCGAAAGGGAGCTGAAGACGGAGATCGCCCTGCTTGAGGAGAGGATAAAGACGCTCAGGGAGAAGGCGGAGGGGTGCGAGGAGAAGGAGGCGGAGCTGAAGAGGATCTCCTCAGAGCTGGAGCGGGTGAGGGAGGAGATCGAGGCGCTCGCATCGAAGCTGGACGAGCGAACGCGGCAGCGCGAGATCCAGCGGACGCTGAGGGACGAGATAGCCGACAGGCGGCAGTCGATCGCCAGGCTGGAGAAGCGGATCGAGAGGGCGAGGGCCGAGATGGAGGGGATCAGGGAGAAGATAGCCGAGGCGGAGAGGGCGAGGGAGATCATCAAAAGCTATGAGCCTCAATACAGGGAGTTCATCCGGCTGGAGGAGGAGCTGAAGGGGCTTGAGGCCAAAAGGCGGAGGAGGGAGGCGATAAGGCTGAAGCTCCAGGGGCTGGAGGGCAGGATAGCCGCGTTGAAGGCCGAGCTCGACGCCTCCCTGAGGAACGCCTCGGAGCAGAGGGAGAGGTTGATGGGCGAGGAGGAAGGCCTGAAGGAGGGGATATCCCGAATAGAGGCCTCGCTTTCGGCGCTGAGGGCTTCCCTGGGAAGGCTGGAGGGGGAGCTGCGTCCGCTGGAGGATCTCCTCCGGGAGCTGGGGCGGATGGAGATCCGGGCGGCGGAGCTGGAGGGGCTGGCGGGCGAGCTGGAGATGATCGACGCGAGGATAGCCGAGCTGAGGGGGGAGATGGAGGAGCTGGAAGGTAGGCTCGGCAAGCGGGCCGAGCTGGCCGAAAGGGTCGGGGAGCTTGAGGAGGTGGAGAGGGATCTGGAGAAGCTCAGGGCGGAGCTTG
>QNBQ01000531.1 GCA_003645735.1 Candidatus Poribacteria bacterium | reverse complement strand
GTAGTAATCCTCGTCGAAGTAATCCCTGAACTGATCGAGCTTATCGGGCGGGACGGGCCTTATGGGCTCGGGGGGATAGAACTCCTTAACCGTGTTCCAGATGGAGACGTCCTTGGTCGCCGTCCCGGAATGGCAGCAGTCGAGGATCACCAGCTTGTCGTCCGTGTTCACCTTCTCGAACCACCTGTCGAGCTCGTCGTCCCTGATGAAGGTTATGTCGTAGAGCCACGAATCATATGCGCAGAGCGTCTCGTCCTTCCCGTCCTCCTCATCGCCGTTGTCGTCCTCAAGCTGGATGCCGTGCCCGCTGAAGTAGAAGACCGCTTTATCGCCCGGCTTGACCCTGCTGGCCAGCCATTTGGTCACCGCCTCCATGATGTTCTTCTTGGTCGCCTCCTTGCCCAGCAACATCTTGATGTTTTCGGGCTTGAACCCCATCGTCTCGATCAACACCTCTCTGAACAGCCTGGCGTCGTCCTCGCAGAACTGCAGGTCGGGGAAGATCATCAGGTAGTCGTTTATCCCGACCACGACGGCGTATTTTTCGGCCTCCGCCCCTCCGGGAAGACAGAGGAGCGAGAGGCTCAGGGCAAACGCCCCCAAGGCCAACGCCGTTAACCTTTTCATCATCGCACCTCCCATCCCTCAGACGTCCGATCCCTTTTTTAGCAATTCGTGTGCCCAGGGTTTCAAGGGACACGCCCTGCCGGGGCGTTCACTTTTTTAGACGCCATATCGGCGACGGCTGGCAACAGTCCGTATAAACCCCAAAACGGGATCGCGATCTTATCGGCGGCCATCAGGTTGTTGAAGATGAAGTGGATCAGAAGCGCCCCCTCCGCCGCCATGATCCCGACGACCAGCCACGACCACCTCCCCTCCCCGAGCTCCTTCAAGCTCCGGAACCCCATCCTGTAGAACTCGACGATCGCCCACATCCACGCCCCGAAGCCCAGGAGGCCGGTTTCCGAAAGCGTCTGGAGGTATTCGTTGTGGGCGCCGATCTTATACTTGATCAGCTGTTCGGACAGGAACTCCGGGCTTTCCCTGTAAAGCAGGGCGAAGCTGCCGTATCCGTTGCCGAGGATCGGATGGCGCAGGAACATCATCACCGCCGCCCCCCACCTCAGAAGCCTCATCCTGTTCGTGGCGAACCTCATGTCGAAGACGCTTAAAACCCTATCCTTCAAAGCGGGGAACACCCCGGGGATGCTGATCAGGGCGATCGCTATCAGAGCGGCCCCGCCCAGGAAGGCGAGCTTGACCGGGGCGGATCTCTCCGACCTGTGAAGCAGCATCGCCCCCGCCGTCAAAACCGCCGCCACCCATACCCCCCTCGAAAAGCAGAAGAGCAGCCCTACCCCGAAGATCGCCGTCAAAACCCCCCAGCTGATCCTATCGTAGCTCGACCTGTCGAAAAGCAGCCTGCTGAGCATCAGCATGAGGAAGACCGAGACGAAGGAGCCGTAAACGGAGTAGTTGGTGAACGGCGTGCCCCAGTAGGAGCTGGTCCACCGCCAAAGCTCAAGCCTCTTGGCCAAGACGACGACCGTCCAGATCACCGCCGCAGCCGCCGGCGGGACGGAGGAGAGGAAGAGAAGCCGGAGATCCCTCTCCGAGCGGATCAGATCGTAGAAGGCGAAGGCCAGCATCGCGTAGGCCGTCGCCCTGACCGCCCCCTTGGCCGAGATGTAGAGATCAGGGGTGTTTACGAGCGAGGCGAAAAGCGAGGCGATGTAGAGCAGGACGGGGTATTTGAGCGGGAACGATCTGTCCTCGTCCACATCCCCCCTCAACCGCCTCATCAGCAGCCTCATCCCGAGCACCAGGGCCAACACGCCGGTTATCGGCTCGGTCGGCATCTGCAGCTCGGCCTGAAACGGCAGGATATACCTGAACGAGAAGGGGAGCCAGGCCATCAGGACGTAGAGGGCGAGCCGGGGGGCGAGGAAGGCCGTCGCCGTCGAGGCGGAGAAGATCAGGATCAGCTCCGCTTTGGAGCCCGAAAAGAGGGCGAGGCCGACCCCCAGGACGATGAGCGGCGGAAGATATGGGAGGAATCGGGCCAAGTCGCCGGCCCCGCCGATCGCCCTCACCTCTTACCACCTCTCCTCCCCTTCCCGGGCAGGATCTTCACCTCAGGCGGGTTGACGATCGATTTGAGCGTGAGCTTGACCGCCGCCTCGAACTCCTCCGCCGAGCCCATGCCCTCCCGGCTCAGTATTTGATACTCAAGCCGACCGTGTATGTCCGGCGAGAGCAGGGCGATCTGATTCCCCCCCAGATCCAGAAACTTCACCAGCGCGTCCGGCGGGAACATAACGGCCCATCCTCTCCCGTCCTCGCCCCACGAGAGCATATACCCATCCTTCCCGTCCCTCCTCATCTCGGCCATCCTCGGGAGGCCGACGGCCACCTTCACCCCCTCCCCTCCCTTCACCTGGAGCTCAACATCCGCCCAGGCGTGGCCGCAGAAGATCCAGAAGGTCGAGGTCACCTCCGCCTCCCCCGCCCCGACCCTCCAGCC
>QNBQ01000530.1 GCA_003645735.1 Candidatus Poribacteria bacterium | reverse complement strand
TTCCAGGAGGAGACGGGCAACATCTACAACTTGGAGGCCACGCCCGCCGAGGGAGCTTCATACAGGCTGGCGATGATCGACAAGAAGAAGTTCCCCGATATCGTCGTCGCAAACGAGGAGGCGGTTAAAAAAGGCGCCCAGCCCTACTACACCAACTCCACCCAGCTTACAGTCTGGTATACGGACGATCTGTTCGAGGCGCTGAGGCTTCAGGAGCCGCTCCAGACCAGATACACCGGCGGGACGGTCTTCCACATCTTCATCGGCGAGGAGATGCCGCCGCCCGAGTAGGTGAAGGCGCTCGTCCGCAAGATATGCGAAAACTTCTCCATCCCCTACTTCACCATCACCCCGACCTTCAGCGTCTGCCCCGAGCACGGGTATCTGTTCGGCAAGCACGAGCTGTGCCCTAAGTGTCTGGAGATGGGCAAAGAGACGCGGTGCGAGGTCTTCTCCAGGATAGTGGGCTATCTGCGGCCCGTGGATCAGTGGAACGACGGCAAACAGGCCGAGTTCAGGGAGAGGAGGTATTTCAAGCTAAGGGAGTGAGGAGTAAGAGGGTGAGGATCGGAGGGTTTCAGAAGCAGAGCCTCATAGAGTTCCCCGGGGCGATATCGGCCGTGGTCTTCACGGTGGGCTGCAATCTGAGGTGCCCGTATTGTCACAACCGGCAGCTGATAGAGCCGGGGCTTGTGGAGGAGGTGCCCGAGGAGACGGTGTTCGAGCATCTCCTGAGGAACAAGGGGCTGCTGGACGCGGTGGTTTTAACCGGCGGCGAGCCAACGCTTCAAGAGGACATAGCGGAGTTCCTGAGGGAGGTCAAATCGATGGGGTATCTGACGAAGCTTGAGACCAACGGCACGAGGCCTTATGTGCTGGAGGAGCTGTTGAGCGAAGGCCTTCTGGATGTGGTGGCGATGGACATCAAGGCGCCGCTGGATTTCGGGAGATACAGGGAGGTGACCGGAGGGGTTTTGAGCGAGGAGGAGTTCGATGGGATTTTGAGGTCGATCGAGCTTCTGAAGGGGTCGGGGTTGGAGGTCGAGTTCAGGACGACGGTCGTCCCGGGGATGATATCGGAGGAGGACCTGGAACAGATCCGCCGGGCAATCGGCGGGTTCAAACACGTGATCCAGCGATACCGCAAACCCAGGAGGTGAGCTATGAAATTTCTGAAGGCGATCCCCTTCGTTCTGCTCGTATCCCTCCTGGTGTGGGGGTGCGGCGAGGAGAAGGAGGAGGCGCCGCCGACCGAGGCCCCTAAAGCTTACATCCTCAACACGATCGCATCCACCATAACCGTTTACGACACCGAAACGGGGTCGGTCACGCTGGACGCCGTATCGGTCGGACAAGCCCCCAACGACATCAAGGTGCTGGACGGGATCGCTTACATCGTCAACACGCTCGACAACTCGGTTCAGCTCATCGATTTGAAATCGCTGACCGATGTGGGCCTGATCGACGTGGGCGAGGGAACGGCGCCGGAGAAGATCGCATTCGTCGGGAAGGACAAGGCATACGTGACCTGCAACTGGGAGAACAGCGTCAAGGTGATCGACCTGGCGGGCCGACAGGTGGTCGGGACGATAGAGGTTGGGCTTGCGCCGTGGGGTGTGGTTGTGGCGGGGGACAGGGCCTTCGTCTGCAACACGGCGGCGGTATGGGATCCCCAGAAACAGCGGATGACCTATGGGAAGGGGACGGTATCGGTCATAGATGTCACGAGGGACGAGGTGATGGGGACCGTGGAGGTCGGGGTGAACCCGACGGAGGCGATCCTGGACGCCGAGGGGAACGTCGTCGTGCTCTGCACGGGGAACTACGCCGATGTGACCGGCTCGCTTTACCTGATCAACCCCTCAACGGGCGATGTGATCGCCGAGGTCGATCTGGGGACGACCCCGGGCGGGGTGGCCCTCTCGCCCGACGGGCTGATATACGTGACCTCCCCCGAGGGGCTTCTAGCCTTCGAAAGCGGAACCCTGAGGGCGGTTCACGACGTATCGAACCCGCTTGCGGAGTTCAAAGGAGGCGCCGGGCTGGCCTTCGATATCGAGGGGAACGGCTACATCTGCGTCCCCTCCTGGTCGTCGGATGACGGCCGGGATAGGCTGTTGATCATGGACAGGGAGGGGAAGCTGGCCAAAACCGTCGAGCTCGGCTCGGGCGGGGGCGCCGCTTTGGTGGCGATCTACTGACGAGCTGCCCGCCGTTCACGCTTGTTACAGGGAGGGGAGATTCCCTCCCCGCTTGCCTCCAAACGCCCGCCAATTGTATCATTTCTTCGTGCGACCCCTCACGGGAGGCCCGCTTTGAAGCTCAACCGGGAGCTGATCGAGGAGCTGAGGCGTTTTTACGAGGAGAAACGCGGGGAGATCGAGAGGAGGCTTGAGGAGTTTAAACGGGTGAGGCTCAAAGGCGATCTGGCCGCCTTCGAGGAGATGTGTTACTGCCTCTTCACCGCCGGCGCATCGGCCAAAATAGGGCTCAGATCGGTGGAGGCGATCAGAGATGTGATGCTGACG
>QNBQ01000529.1 GCA_003645735.1 Candidatus Poribacteria bacterium | reverse complement strand
CCCCCTGGCTATCCCCACCATCAGATCCAGCTCCTCGCAGCTCACCTCGTAGTCGACCCTTAGGCTCTCATGCGATTCGTTCATCAGCTCGCCGAACTCCTTCAGATCCCCCGATTTGAGCGCCTCGACGGCCCGAACGACCCTCTCGTTCTCCAGGATCACGTGCCTGCACCTCTTCCTTATCGTCTCCGGCAGCTCGTTCGAGTATCTGTCGAAATCCTCCGGCGTCACGTCCCTCAGCGCCTTTATCCCGGGCAGATGTCTTTTGAGCAGCTCGACCCCCTTCTCGCACTCCGCCCTCCGCTTGTTGTATTCCGAGCCGGAAAGCTCCCTCTTCACCTTCGTGTCGCACACGACGAAGACGTGATCGGTCAGGTCGAGGGGGACGAGCTCGAACTCCAACGACCGGCAGTCGAGGAACATTGCACACCCTTTGCGGCCCATGGCGGAGATGAACTGATCCATGATCCCGCAGCTCACCCCCACGAAGCCGTTTTCCGCCTTTTGACACAGCAGCGCCAGCTCCTTCCGGGGGATATCGATCGAGGAGAGCGCCGCGAAGGCCATGGCGAAGGCCAGCTCTATGGCCGCCGACGAGCTGAGGCCCGCCCCTATCGGCACGTCGCCCGTCACAACGGCGTTCATCCCCACGAGCCTATGGCCAGCCTCGATCAAGACGTGGGCGACTCCCCTCGGGTAGTTGCTCCAGGGATGTTCCTCGTCCCTTTCTATCGCCTCGAGGTCGAACTCGACCGTCTCGTCGAAGTCGAGCGACTTGATGACGACCTTCGAGTCATCCCTTGGCGAGGCAGCCACCTTGACGGACCTGTCGATGGCGATCGGCAGGACGAACCCGTCGTTGTAGTCGGTGTGTTCGCCTATCAGGTTCACCCTGCCGGGGGCACGTGAGATGATCCGGGGTTTCGAGCCGAAGGCATCGGCGAACCGATCGATCAGCTCCCTCATCCTCTCACCCGCCTATGCCGGGCATGGGGATCGATATAGCGTTTTCGGCCTCCTCCTTGGTGATGTCCCTTTGAGCGCCGGAAAGGCCGAAATCCTTGAGCTCCATGACCGTCTGGCCGTCGGCGATGATCTTGACGATCCCGAACGGCACCTCGCCGCTGACCCAAGCCTCGCCGTTATCCTTGGCGAACACGACGGCCTCAACCGTTTTGCCGGTGGGCGTTTGATACGTCTCCGTTCTGATCTCACCGCCCGGCTGATACTCCGACGGCGTCCCGGTCGAGCTTTCGGCGAAGGTCTCGGCGTTTTTGGGCAGGCTTGAGAGATCGATCCTCATGACCAGATCGCCCTGTTTCGCCACGGCCATCACCTGTTCATGCGTCGATTTATCGACCCACACCTGGTAAACCATCTCCACCAGCCCCTTCATCTCCATCTCGATCACGTAACACTCCTTCCCCTCCCAGGTGTCCGTCCCGATGAACTCCACCCTCTGGTCGAAGGTCATCCCGTCGCCGCTGACCGTGTATTCGGCCCATTCCCCGCCCTTCAGCTCCATGAACCCCTTATACCCGCCGGCCTCGATTGTCTCCTTCTCCTCCTCGCCGCATCCGATGAACGCCGCCAGGAGGATCGCCGCCAACGCCGGCCAAGCTTTGAACCTCATCTCCCAACCTCCCGGGTTTTCTTAGCTTCAAATTTTATGGGATTTCATCCGAACCTGTCAAGCCGGAGGAGTAGGCGTTTTGTAGCTTATCCCTATCGATTTACTCCGCCACAACCATTTTCCTCTGGAAAGCCTTCCCGTTTACCTTCAACACATAGATGTAAACCCCGCTGCTCACCCTCTCCCCCAGCTCGTTCCTCCCATCCCATCTCACAGCTCTTTCACGGCTCAAATAAAGCCCAGCTCGAAGCTTTCCCAAATCAAACCTCCTAACCAGCCTGCCCCCCAGATCCCAGATCTCCAAAACAACCCTCCCATCCTCTGAAAGACCAAACGGTATCCACGTCTCTGGGTTGAACGGATTCGGATAGTTCTGAAGCAGAACCGTCTCCCCCGGCACAAACCCCTCTATCTCCATCGGAAGATCCCTCCCGGTCAACCTGACCCTGAACAAGCTCACCGAACCCTCCGCCCTGAACCTATACTCGCCTCTGCTGCCCATCTCCACCCTCATCCCGCTTGAGAGATCCTCCAGATAAAGCCGACGGCCCTCAGGGACATCTCCCCTCCATCGAAGGATCGCCTCCTCACCAGGCTCGCACCTGACCTCCACCCTCCCGACGATATCTCCCTCGACCCTTTCCGGTCGGATATCTGCCATGTAATCCCCCGAATGGATGCCCCAATCGCGATGAGGGAAGGTCAAGGATACGCCAGGAGAGGGCGATGGGGGCTCTAAAGCGTCGTATCTGTCGTGCCCATCCGATGCCCCAGGGGCGCAGCCTATCAGGTTCCCCCTGTCGGCGCCATCCTCGGCGATGAGATCTATGACGACGAGCCAGCCCGCAAAGCCGGGAGCACCTCCCACCGAAGATTCGCCCGGCGCAAATACGAGCT
>QNBQ01000528.1 GCA_003645735.1 Candidatus Poribacteria bacterium | reverse complement strand
GGTCTACGTCCCCGTGAGGCGGTGGTGGGAGGAGTTGAAGGGGGAGATGTGCGAGGAGGACGCCGGGCTTTTCAGCGCCTTTCGCGAGCGGCTCGAGGGGGAGGTGGTCGTGGTGGCTGCCAGCGGGAGCGGGGTGGGAACCGCCCTCATCAGGAAGGAGCTGGCCTCCAGGAGGCTTGTGAACTGGTGGTCTATAACGCCTGAGGGCGACGTCCTGTGCCCGGCGGGCAGCTTCGAACTGGACATCTTCGTCCCCCGCTGCAGATGCGTCGTGTTCGTCGGCTCGGGCAAGCTCAAGGCTGAGGGGTTGGAATCGGACCTGGCCCTCTTCACGACGAGGCTCTTCCTACTCTTCTCGGCGCAAAGGATCAACGGAAACCTCCTCTCCTACGGAGCCCAGCCGTTTGAGATAAGGGATGTGACCGGGGACGTGATCCTCTGCTATCCCTTCAGCGGCCCGATGAGGATGGAGGAGGGTTTGGTTTATCGAAACAAGGAGGCGGCGAGGGCGGTCGTGGCCGGAGTCGGCGGATCGCTCAAGATCAGGTGTGAGATGCTCAACCTGAGGCTCGAAGGCGTGAGGGGAAGGGTCGATGTTTTCAATCGATTCGGGGACACGGAGGCCTATGTCCCGAGCTGCGGGGAGGGGATAAACCTCGAAAGCGTATCGGGCGGGATAAGGGTCTATCTGCCGCGCGATTTCAAGGGGGACGTGGCCGCGTGGACCAGGTGCGGCTGCATAGATTACGGCGGATACAAGCGCGGGCTCTTCGATTACAAGAGCCTCAAGGAGCTTTACATCGGAACCCTCCCCTATCCCAGGGCCGATGAGGCCCGTCTGAAGATCAAAACGGGAAGCGGCGGGATAACCCTTAAAGCCGTGGAGAACGGCTGAGGTGAGGGACCATGGCGCTCATCCGGAATAATAAGCCCGCTCCGGTCGAAACGATAGATCTGAGCAAGGTCTTCGTGGTGAGGAGCTACAAGAAAAAACGGAACACGTCCGATCTGCACCTCCCTCACCTCTTCTTCCAGGAGCTTCTGGCAACTCAAAAAGAGGAGATCAAAGCCCTCCAGAAGGTCAACATCAAAATCGATCAAGGGGAGTTCGTCGGCCTGTTCGGCCCTAACGGCTCAGGAAAAACAACCCTCCTCAGCATACTTTCAGGCTTCACCTACCCCACAGAAGGGAAAGCCCTCATCTTCGGACACGACGTCAAAAATGAGAGGGAAAAGGTGATGCAACTCGTCAACTACATCCCGGGCCTGCTGGTGGGAGGGGTCTGGATCAGGCCGGAGATGACAGCCAGAAGGAACCTCCTCTCAGTGGCGGAGATGTTCAACATACCCAAAAAGAGGGTCGATGAGGCGCTTGAAGCTATGGGTCTCGAGAGGGTCGCGGAAAGAAGGGTGGGGACATTCTCATCGGGGATGGTGGCGAGGCTCCTTTTGGCCTTCGGGCTGCTGAGGGAAACCCCCATCATGCTGCTTGATGAGCCGACAACAGGAATATCACCCGAGACGGCCGCCGACCTCCTCGATCACCTCAGGAAGCTGAACAGAAACGGGACTACGATCATCTACGCAACCCACAGGATACTCGAGATCGAAAAGCTTTGCAGCAAGGTATACATCCTGGACAAAGGGAGGGTCATAGCGCAGGGGAGCCCCCAGCAGCTTATAAGGTCGATAGGGAAGAGGGAGGCGATCCAGATGAGGCTGCTGAACTTCGGGGATGGGGTCGAAAGGGCGCTGAGGGAGATGCCCGGGGTGGAGAGGATATCGATAGAGAGGGAGAATGAATCGACCGCCTCCGTCAGGCTACAGGTCATCTCGTCAAAAGAGGTGCTTCCAAGGCTGATACACACGCTTGTAAAGGCCTTCGACTGCAGGGTGGAAAGCCTCAAAGTTGAGGAGCCCAATTTGCAGGACGTCTACATGTATTACGCCGGGAGGAGGGGAGATGTTTGATAAGGCCAAAAGATACCTGAGGTTTTACTGGAGGCTATACAAGTGGGAGATGTGGGCCAGATACGCCTGGCTTGAGTGGGTTCTGCCGTTTGAGGTGATCGATCTGCTATTTGGGCTTGCAACCTGGGTTTACTTCGGCAAGGCGCTGGGAAGCGAAAGCCCCTTTCTGAGGCCGTATGGGGGTGACTTTCTGGCCTATCTGATACTGGGCATGTCGTTCAACGCGTTTCTGTCATACAGCCTGGGGGGAATCTATGACATAGTCAACGTGCTTTACACGGGGAGCTGGAGCGCCTTTGGGGTCAGGATGAGCATGGCCGAATACATCTCGATAGCGAGGATACCTTTATCGATTTGGATTGTATCGAGGATGTCATGGGGTTATTTCGTTTCGCTTTTGAGGCTGATCGTGTATGTTGGGGCTGGGGTTCTGCTTTTCGGGATGAGGTTGAACCCATCAGCTAATTATGGGCTGGGCGTTTTGGCGTTGCTTTTGGGAATTTGTTCGGCGATAGGTTTGGGGATGATAAGCGCGAGCATGATCTGGCTTGTGGGTGCGTGGCAT
>QNBQ01000527.1 GCA_003645735.1 Candidatus Poribacteria bacterium | reverse complement strand
GGCCCGTCCGCTTCTCCGTCACCACCGCCACCACCTTCGGTATCACATCGCCTGCCCTCTCGATCACGACCGTGTCGCCTATCCTGATGTCCTTCCTCTTGATCTCCTCCTCGTTGTGGAGCGTGGCGTGGGTTATGGTCGCGCCCGCCAGGTGAACCGGCTCCAAAACGGCCACCGGCGTAAGCACGCCCGTCCTGCCGACCTGAACTTTGATGTCGACGATCTTCGTTATCGCCTGGCTGGCGGGGAACTTGTATGCGACCGCCCACCTGGGGCTTTTCATCGTCGAACCCAGCCGCCTCTGCTGATCGAGCGAGTTGACCTTGACGACCACCCCGTCGATGTCGTAATCCAGCTCCTCCCTCTTCTCCGTCCACTTCCGGCAGTAGTCGATAACCCCTTCGATCGAATCGAAAAGCTCGGTGTGCGGGTTGATCTTGAACCCCCATTTCCTAAGGGTCTGAAGCGCCTCCAGATGTGTTTCGAACTCTTTGCCCTCGATATAGCTCAGGGCGTAGATGAAGATGTCGAGCGGCCTCCTGGCCGTTATGCTGGGGTCGAGCAGCCTGACCGATCCGGCGGCGGCGTTCCTGGTGTTTTTGAAGGGAGGCTCGCCGTTCCTGATCCTCTCCTCGTTCACCTCGTCCAGCTTGCTCTTCGGTATGTAGACCTCGCCCCTCACCTCCAGAACCGGTATCCGACTCCCCTCGCCCATGAGCTTCAGGGGTATCGACCTTATCGTCTTGAGGTTCTGGGTGACGTCCTCCCCGTGCAGCCCGTCGCCGCGCGTCGCCCCCCTCACCAGCACGCCGTTCTCATAAAGCAGCGCCACTCCAAGCCCGTCTATCTTCAGCTCGGCCACGTATTCGACCTTCTCGCCCGGCAGCAGCCTCCTGACCCGCTCGTCGAACTCCCTCAGCTCGTCCTCCGAGTAGGTGTTGTCCAAACTGAGCATGGCCACCTTGTGCTCCACCTCGGGGAACCCCTCCGCCACTTGTCCCCCCACCCTTTGGGTGGGCGAGTCAGGGGTGATCAGCTCGGGGAACTGCTTTTCCAGCTCCTCCAGCTCCTTCATCAGCATGTCGAACTCGTAATCGGTGATCTCCGGGTTGTTCTCGACGTAGTATTTGTATTCGTGATACCTGATGATCTCCCTCAGCTCCTCGATCCTCTTTTTGGCCTCCTCAAAGCTCAGCTTTTTCATCGCTTCACGACCCTCCTCCGGAGCCGGATGATTGCACCTCCTGTTGCAACGCTTTCAAGGCGGCCTCAAGCTGTTCAAATGCGTCGGCCGCCTCCCTCATCTTGCCCTCCCCGACGAGCTTCTTGTAGTTTTCGAGCGAGGCCCAGGCGGTGGCCACCAGATCTTTAAGCGTCAGCTTAGGCTTCTCCTGGGCCGGTTTCTCCTCCACGAGCTGGCCTATGAAGACCCGCTGCAGCGCCTCCATGAACGTCTCGCCCCACGCCAGCCTGTCGCCCGCCGCCACCACGACCTGCTTCAGCTCGGGCATCTTGGCGTCCTTGGCCTGCAGGTAGATCGGCTCGACGTAAAACAGCGCGTTGCCCACGGGTATCGTCAACATGTTGCCGCGGATGACCGATGAGCCCCCCTGATCCCACAGGCTCAGCTGCTTGGACATCTCCGGGTGCTGGTCGATCCTGTCCTCGACTATCTCCGGGCCGTCTATCTGAGTCCCCTTTGGCAGGATGTATGCCTTCAGCCTGCCGTAATATTTGGCGTCGCACCTGGCGACGAGCCAGGCTATCAGGTTCCGCTTGCCGGCGGTGGGCGTGAAGGGGATCATGTTGACGAACTCCACGTGATCCTCCCCCGGCAGCTTGACCACGGCGTAATACGGGACCATCTCGATCTTCTCCTTCGTGTAGTAAAGCTCGTTGGGCAGCTCCCATTTGTCCTCCTGGCCGTAGAAGACCTGCGGATCCCTCATGTGATAGACCGCATACATCCTGGCCAGTATCAGCGTCAGTATGTCCGGGAACCTGCCGTGATCGATCAGCCCGTCCGGTATCTCCTCCTGAGGCCTGAACATGCCGGGGAAGATCTTCTTGTAAACCTGAACCATCGGGTCGGTCTCGTCCCTCACGAAGAAGTAGACGTCGCCGTTGTAGGCGTCGATCATCGCCTGGACGGAGTTCCGGATGTAGTTGAACTTCCCCTTCAGGTTCCTGTCGGGCGCCGCCCTGGCGGCCTCCGTCTTCGGCGGGCCGGGGTAAGGCTCGGAGTAAGGGTATCGTTTGCTGTGGGTGAAGGCGTCGATTATCCACCAGAGCTTCCCCGATCTGCCCACGACTATATATGGGTCTCTGTCGAACATCAGGAAGGGCGCCAGCGCTTTGACCCGTTCCAGAACCAGCCTCCTATACATCACCCTGCTTTGGGGCTGCAGGTATTTGGAGAGGATCACGTTCAACCTAGCGAACCTCCACATGAAGGCCAGCCTTCTGAACCCCCTCCCCAGCGGGACGCCTCCGCGGCCTTTGTAGACACAGTAGACGTTCTCGCTCTCCTCCTCCCCCG
>QNBQ01000526.1 GCA_003645735.1 Candidatus Poribacteria bacterium | reverse complement strand
GTCTATCAGACAGCCCACGGCCACGACCCGCCCCCCTTCGGACTCCACGAGCTCGATCACCTTCCTCAACGATCCGCCCGTCGTCAGCACGTCGTCGACGGCCAGAACTCTGTCGCCCGGCGTCACAACAAAACCTGGCCTGAGCTTAAAACCCCCCTTCTCGTCCTTCTCGCCGAATATCTCCCTGGCGCCCAGCTGACTGGCTATCTCGTAGGAGAGGATCACCCCTCCGATGGCCGGCCCCGCCACCAGCGTCACATCGTATTTCCTCGCCCGCCTGGCTATCTCGCCGCACAACATCTCGGCGTATTTGGGGTATTGCAGCACGACCGCCGATTGGAAGAAGATGGGGCTGTGCGCCCCGGAGCGGAGCTTGAAGTGGCCCTCAAGCAGGGCGCCCGTTTCGCGGAATATCCTGAGGATCTCCTCCCCGGTCATCCCCCTATCTCCTCGATGATCTTCATGGCCGCCTCGACCGGATCGGGCGAGGCGTATATGGGCCTCCCCACCACGATATAATCGGCGCCCATCCGGACGGCCTCCCCCGGCGTCGCGACCCTTTTCTGATCGGCCCGCGCCGCCCAAGAGGGCCTGACGCCGGGGACGACCACCGCGAACCCCTCTCCACAGGCCCCTTTAACGATCCCTATCTCGCCGGGCGAAGCCACGACCCCGTCGAGGCCGGCCTCTTTGGCTAAAAGCGCCATCCTCTCGACGAGCCGCCGGGCCGACAGCTCCGCCCCGTAGATCCCCCTAAGATCCTCGTCCGACAAGCTCGTCAGGATTGTTACGCCCAATATGAGCGGGGGATCGAACCCGAGCCTCTCCGCCTCTTCAACGGCGGCCTCCCGGGCCGCCCTCATCATCTCCGGCCCCCCCGCCGCGTGCAGGTTGAACATATCGACCCCCATCCTCACGACGGCCCTGGCCGCCCCGGCGACCGTGTTCGGTATGTTGTGGAATTTGAGGTCGAGGAAGACGCCTTTTCCCCGCTTTTTGAGCTCGTCGATCAGCCCCCTCCCCTCCTCCAGGAACAGGTAGGGGCCGATCTTATAGATTTGAACGAGATCGCCGAGCGCCTCGACGAGCTCAATCGCTCGCCCGAGCGTCGGCAGATCTAGGGCGACTATCAGCTTCTGCGACGAGCTCATCGGGCAGAACCTCCAACATCACGTAGGCCGTCCCCACTTTTATCATGCCGAGCGCCTCGGCGGCCCTGTAGGAGAGGTCGATGACCCTCCCCTTCAGGAAGGGGCCGCGGTCGTTTATCCTGACGATAACCGATCTGCCGTTTTTCAGGTTGGTCACCCTGACATAGGTGTTGAAGGGGAGGAACCTGTGGGCGGCGGTCATATCGTGCATATTGAAGACCTCCATGTTGGCGGTCGATCTGCCGTGCCATCTGCGCCCATACCACGAGGCAACCCCGAACTGCCTCACCCAGGTCACCTCCACCGGCTCGACGATCACCCTCCCGATCTTGTCCTTGATCAGCCCTATGAGCCTCGCCGCCCTCCAGGAGAGCATTATGTCGCAGTCGCTCCGCCTGGGAACCCTGTCGATCACCCTGACGATCACCGATCTGCCCGTTCTGGGGTTCGTCACCTTGAGGAACCGATAAATCGGTTCCCTCCTGTGCGCCGCCGTCAGATCCATCGGATCGTATGGCTCGCCGCTCGCCGTCCGCCTGCCGCTCAAAACCCTCCCCAGCCAGGAGCCTATCTCCTCTCTGGGATGGCCGGAATAGCTCAGATAGAACTGAGGCGTGAGGTTTGGGAAATCGGTCATGAGGCAGGAGGAGAACGAAAACGCGAGCAGGGCGGAGGCCAGCAGGCTCAAAGCCCTCACCTCACCCCTCCTCAGCGACCACCTCTTCGGAGATAAGCTCCTCGATTATCCCCTCCAGATCCTCCCCCTTGAGAACCCCCTCGACGATCCTCCTCGTCCTCCTGTAGGCCCGGTCTATCCCGTCCCGCCTCGTCTTGATCGAGAACTCGTGATCCCTCAGCTTGTCGAGCAGCGAATCGGTCATCCTCATAACCTCCCTCGGCGACGTCCCTCCCAGGCTTCTGTTGTTCTCCACCGCCCTCCTCGGGTCGAGGACGCTTTTCAGCTCGTCTATCGAGACGACCACCCCCCTCTCCTCAAGCAGCCTCTGCGTCTCCTCCAGATCGGAGAAGGTCAGCCCTTTCCTCGCCAGCTCCCCCACGACCGATCCGACGATCTCGTGGCATTTCCTGAAGGGGAGGCCGTGTTCCCTGACCAAATAGTTGGCCAGCTCGGTAGCCGTGGAGAAGTTCGCCCCCGCGAGCTCCTCCATCCTATCGATTCTGAACTTCGTCGTGGGGATCATCTCCGTCAGGATCGACAGGGCCGATTGGATCTGATCGAACGCCTCCCAAAGCGGGGGTTTATCCTCCTGGAGATCGCGGTTATAGCCCATAGGCAGTCCCTTCAAAACCGTGAGCAGATCCATCAGCGCGCCGTATACCCTGCCGGTTCTGGCGCGGATCAGCTCCGCCACGCACGGGTTCTTCTTCTG
>QNBQ01000525.1 GCA_003645735.1 Candidatus Poribacteria bacterium | reverse complement strand
GTGAACTTCACCTCCTCGAAGAAATGCCGTGGGAAATATATCATCAGCCACAGGATCGCGTTCACCTTCCTGATCACGCCCGGGTTCTCCAGGCAGATCGAGATTATCCAATCCTTCCACTCCAGGGGATCGATCTCGATCAGCTCCCTTATCTCCTCCTCGGACGATACCTCCCCCCACTCATCCCTCATATCTATCTCCCATCGCTCCCTCGCCAGCCTCAGAAAATACCTCTCCCGCAGGATATAATCAAACCAGACCATGACCCCGTTGATGAGACGGTAGGTGTCCCCCAGGAAATACCTCCACTCCTCCCCCTGAACGTCTTCCCGGGGAAGGCCGTCCAAAGCTCGTCGATGGCCTCGAAGAGCTTTTTGTCACCCATCTGTAATTACCTCCCATTCCATGAACTCACCGCGAAATTCTCCAAACGATTATATCATCTCGAGTACGCCCCTTGACAAACCGGGCATGCCCGCCCACCCGCAGCCTGTAGCAGGAACGCGGGAAATCCCGTTGAGGATTTTCCCGCATCCATGGGCGGCTACCTTCCGCTGTCTCACGTAGCGCATGAGCTCTTCGAGGAGAGCTCAACCCACCGGAATTATCACCCTCGGCCTCCCCCTCCTCCTCGTCCTTCTCCTCCCTCCACCTCTCGAACTCATCCCTGTGCTTGAACGCCTTCCTCAGCCTATCAGCCTCCTCCACGAGCTCGCTGAACGCCTTCCCCTCATGCCCTGAATTGCTAATCATTGTTGAAAAATGATGAAAAATTGTGTAAAATTTGGATGCTGGGGGTGATCTCAATGGAGAGGGAGATGTATTCCGTCGCCGATATCGCCAGAAGGTTCGGGGTCTCCAGGAGGACGGTCTTCAACTGGATAAAAGCAGGGCAGCTGGAGGCGATAAACATAAGCTCCGGCAGGAGGCCGACATACAGGATAACAGCCGAGGCGGTCGAGAGGTTCATCGCGCTCAGAAGATCAAAGTTCCACGGGGGATCGGCACGCCGCCGGGAGGTCGCCGAAAGGATACTATCCAAAAGCTTCAAGCTCGAAGGCCTCACGACCGACCAGCTCATAAGGATGGGAAGGGATGAGGCTGATCGTGCCTGACGCCAGCGTCGCCCTGAAGTGGAGGCTGGACGACGAGGAGTGTGTCAGGCAGGCCAGGGAGATGCTGCTGGATTTCGGCCGGGGGAGTGTGGAGCTCGTCGTCCCCGATCTCTTCTTCGTGGAGATCTCAAACGGGATGAAGGTCGCTGTCAGGATGGGCAGGATAGACGAGGAAAGCGCAAGGGAGTTCGTCCGCCAGGTGCTGCAGCTGGGGATGGTAGCGATAAAAGCTGAGGAGCTGGTGATGAGGGCAACTGAGCTCGCCTTCCTCCACGACCGGTCGGTTTACGATTGCGTATATCTGGCCGCCGCCGAAAGGCTGGGATGCCCCTTTTTCACGGGCGACAGGAGGCTTTACAACGCCCTCAGAGGGAAGCTGGGCTATATCAGGTGGATCGGCGAGTATCGCTGAATCACCTCAACTCACCGGAATTATCACCCTCGGCCTTCCCCTCTTTTTAAGCCTCCTCGTCCTTATCAACCCCTTCTCCTCCATCCTCCTCAAAACCTCCCTCACCCTCTTCCTGCTCATCCCGAGCTCCTCCTCCAGATCCTTCACTATCAGCGGCCTGCCCCTCCTCTCATACTCCCTCGCAAGCCACAGGATCCTCTCCTCCACATCCTCCCCTGCTCGATACGAACTCAACCCTCCTCATAAACTCCTCCCTCGCTCGCTCAGCCTCCCTCAGGAGATCCATGTCGTCCTTATCAAGCTCACCCACGTGGCTCAAAGGAGGCCTCACAGCGAACTTCACGGGGTCCATGAACGGACTGACGAGGACAGCCTCACCTGGGCCCAGCCTCTTAACGGTCTCGGCCACCTCAGATGAGACGTAATCCGTTATATACTGAAGCTCGGTCCTGTCAGTCGCCCTCATGAAAAATTTTGTGTTCGTCGCCTCCCTAACGATCCTCGCCTCACGCCTGAAATCAGATAGGGACTGGGTGATCAGAAGCAGGTTCAGACCATACTTCCTCATCTCCCTCGATATCCTGTCTATCCAGTTCCTCGCCTCCTGCCCTTCATCCTTTGTATCGGGCGAGACGTTCTCAGGCAAAAAGGAGTGCGCCTCCTCCAGAACCACAAGCGTCCTCAGCTTATCGCTCTCCCTGTCGTGCGTCTCATACGCATACCTCAGAACCTCACAGGCGACCCTGCACCTCTCTGCATCCTCCATCCCCCTCATGCTGATGACCGCACAACCCTTAAAAAGCTCGCCCAGGTCATCCGGTAGCTCAATCCTTCCGTCATCCCCGGGGAAGATCACCCTCGCGGGGAAGCCCCTGGCAAGCTCGCGGGGTATACCGAACTTATCAAACCTCCTCAGAACGGAGCCCGAGGCCGGCTTCACTATCCCAGACCACTGCCTCGTCGGATCCAGAACCACCACGTTCACTCCCTCAAGTATGGCGTTCTCAACGAGAACCCTCGC
>QNBQ01000524.1 GCA_003645735.1 Candidatus Poribacteria bacterium | reverse complement strand
GGCGATGACGTCGTAAATGGCCGCCGTTCTGAGGCTTTCAGGGATCGATTCGAACTCCCTCAGCGCCTTGGAGTAGGCCTTCGCCTTCAGCAACCTATTGCCCCGCTCGATGTGTATGTTGGCCATCGCCTTCAACGCGTCCTCATCGCCCGGGTTTTCGCGCAACATCTCCCTGAAGATCGCCAGCGCCTCGTCCTCTCTCCCCCATTTAGCATACATCAACCCCAGGCTGAGCCTCAGCTTCCTCCTCGCCTCCCCCTCCGCTAGCTCCAAACCCTTCTGAACGGCTTCAACGGCCTCGGCGTATCTCCCCTTCCCGCTCAGCTCCTGGGCGTAGGCGTGATAGGCCGCGGCGAGGTTATGCCTGGCCTCTCTTAAACCGGGATCTATCCTGAGCGCCTCTCGAAACGAGGATATCGCCTCGGGATATTCCTTCAGCTTCAGGTGCAGGACGCCTATCTGAAGGTAAGCCTCCTTGAGATCGGGGTTGAGGCGGATCGCCTCCCGAAACGCCTCTATCGCCTCCCTCTCCCTGCCCTTCGAGGCCAGATCGACGCCCATGTTCCAATACATCGCCTCCAGGTTCGCCCTCACCTCCTTGAGATCCGGCTCGATCCTCAACGCCTCCTCGAAGAATCTCCTCGCATCCTCCCACCTTTTCCCCTCCATCGCCTCAACCCCGAGCCTGTTATACTCCGCCGCCAGGTTCCACCGGGCCTCTTTGTAGCCAGGATTGAGCTTCAGCGCCTCCCGGTAGCAGCTTATGGCCCGCTCGGAATCGCCCATCCCCGAGAAGGCCAGCCCCATCATGAGGTGAGTCTGGGGATCGGCCTCCCTCAATTCGAGGGCGCGCTCGAGCGTTTCGATCGCCCGCTCATATCTCTTAAGCCTGATCAGCCGATCGGCCTTCAACTTAAGCGCGTTGAGCAGGTTCCTTTTGGCGGGCCTGAAGGCCGGGTCGAGCTTCAACGCCCTCTCGAAATATCCGATCGCCTCGTTCAGTCTTCCGCTCTCCATCGCCAGCGAGCCGGCCTGGTTCAGAAGCTCGGGCGTGGGGTTGGAGCTTATCATCGACTCCAGCCGCCTCAGCGCCTCCTCCCCTCCGCCTTTCATCAGATAGGCCTTGACCAGCTTCCTCCCCGCCTCCATGTAACGGATGTCGAGCTCCAAGCACCTGAGAAGCTCGTTTATCGCCTTGTCGTATTCGCCCATGTCCAGGTAGACGGAGCCTATGAGGTAGTGGATCTTCGGGTCGTCCGGCCTCGATTCGGCCATGGGGAGGAGGATCTCCAGCGCTTTCCCGTGCTGGGCCGTTCCGGGAGGGGTGGAATACAGCCTCTTAAGCGTTCTGATATCCCTGGCCGATGGGCGGAGGTTCTCAGAGGAGGGGAACATCACGTCCTCCTTGAAGGGGCTGTGCCCCCAGAGGCCGATGGCGTGTCCCAGCTCGTGAAGCGCGACCGCCTTCATCCGCTCATGGCTCAGAGGCTTGGGCGAGGAGGGCATATGGGTCAAAAGCTCGATCTCGACGTAAAACCCGTCCTCCATCCTCACGAGGGCCGCCTCCCCCAGGGCGTTGTCCGCCCTGCTCGGAAGCGGCCCGGCGGTCCAGGCGACCGAGATGTCCGCCTCGGAGCGTTTATCGACGATCCGAAACCGAACTGTCCTCCCCGACGCCTCCTCCCACGCCCTCAGGGCGTATTCGAGATCGGAGAGATATCCCTCCATGCCCGATGGGAGCGATCCCTTATCGATGAAGACCGTGATGGGCATATGGTCGAACCGGGTGATTCTGCCGTCGGAGAAGATCGTGATGCGGTCGAAATAATCCTCGGGCTGGAGGGCGTGGCACAACAGCGGGAGGAGGATCATCAACAGCAGGGCTGCTGCCCGGGCCAATCGGATCACCCCTCCTCGGAGGCCCCCTCTTCGAGGACGGAGATTATCGACCTGAGCTTCTCGATGATCTCCTGCCGCTGCCTCTTGAACCTTTCGATCTCGTCGGCGAAGTGCAACAGCTGTTGAACCCTCTCCTCAAGCTCCGCTATCCTCTCGTCGCGCATCTCTATCTCGTTCCTCAGCCTCTCGATCTCGTCCCTGAGCTGGCCGTTTTCCTGCCTAAGCGATCTTATGAGATCTATCGCCTGCCTCACCCTCTCCTCGAGCTCCAGCAGTAGATCCTGTTCGACCCATACGATCTCCTCCGCTTCACCCGCTTGTTCCTGTTCCTCCGCTTCCCTTTCCTCGACCCCTTCGGCCATCCCTTCCATTCTCTCCTCCATCGCTCACCCCTCCGTTTTGACTATCTCGACATCCCCCCATATGCCTATCCTATCGCCCACGACGATCGCCACCCCTCTGACGCCTTTTATGGATTTGGCGAGCTGGATGCCCCGTTCGATGTCGCGGGGGGATGAGATCAGGTTTCCGATGGCGGTGGCGGCCGCGTCGGCCAGCGCCGCCGATTCGGAGAAGACGGTCACCGAATCGGCGGCGCCGAAGCTGAGGGAGTGGCCGACCGTCCCCGAGGAGGTGCACACCCCTAAGG
>QNBQ01000523.1 GCA_003645735.1 Candidatus Poribacteria bacterium | reverse complement strand
CTGCCGATGTTTCCCCCATCGAGCAGGAAGGTCACATCCTCGTCCAGGAACCTCTTAAGCTCGCGGACGATCCTGATGGAGGGAACAGGGACGACCCTCTCCCATCCCTTATCGCTCCACCTGTCGATGTAGCCGTAATGTTCCTTCCTCACCCTCTCCAGCCACTCGCCGTTCAGCCACTTATACCTCTTCGCTTCCTCGATCATGGCGGCGAGGACCGACTTGGGGTCGCCGAGTATGCCGATGTCGGGGACGACCGTCCTGTTGAGCTCCTCCCCGTCCACGTCGATCCTGATCAGCCTGTAATCCTGGGGGCAGACCGGGGGCCCCCCGTAGCTCAGCCTGTAATCGAACCTCGCCCCTATGGCCAGGATGACGTCGGCCTGCGACAACATCCTCAGCCCGCCCAGATGCTCCAGGTTCGTCACCCCGACGTATTGCCTTATCTTGCGGTTCACGCATCCCCTATCCCACAGATGCGTCAACACCGGTATATCGGTCAGCTCCGCGAACCGGCAGACCTCCTCGCCCGCGTCGGCGTAGAACGCCCCGCTCCCGACGATCATGAACGGTCTGCGGGCCGAGGCGAGCAGCTTGACCGCGTCTTTTATCAGATCCGGATCGCCCCCGCACCTGACCCTCACCTTCGCCTCCCCGCCCTTCGAGTAGATCGACAGCTTCGACTCGTCTATCCGGGCTGAGAGCACGTCCTCCGGTATGGTGAGGTGGACGGGGCCGGGCCGGTCGCCCAGCGCGTATGAGAGGGCGGTGTTGAGCGTCGGTGGAAGCGCCTCGACGTGGGCCACCAGCGCCGAGTATTTGGTGATGGGCGCGACGATCCTATCCTGATCCAGCTCCTGGAAGTGGTCGGCGCCCCTCGTTCTGAGCGGGCTGCAGCCGCTTATGAGCAGCATGGGGCCGCCGTCCCAGAAGGAGTTGGCCAGGCCGGTGATCGCGTTGGTGTGGCCGGGGCCGCTGCTGACGGCGACGACGCCCAGCTTCCTGGTCATCCTGCCCCACACGTCCGCCATATATGCGGCCGCCTGTTCGTTGCGAACGTCTATCACTTTGAGGCCGTAATCAAGACAGGCCTCGTAAAACGGGTTCAGCCCGTTGCCGCAGAGGGTGAAGACGTATTCAACTCCCCTCTCCTTGAGCGTCTTGACGAGCCAGCCTGCCCCCGTCATCCCTCCACCTCCTTAAGCTCTTTGACGATCGATTCAAGCTTCCTCCTCGACTCGTCGTCCAAGGGTTTGACGGGAAGCCTCGGCGGCCCGGCGGGCAAGCCGAGCATCTCCATCGCCTCCTTCACCACGACCGGGAAGGTCCCCAGCGACGCGAAGGCGACCCTGAACTTCAGCAGCTTATACTGAAGCTCCCTCGCCTCGTTTATCCTGCCTGCCTTGGCCTCCTCGTATATCCTGACGACCAGCCTCGGGAAGGCGTTGGCCGACGCCGATACCGCCCCGACGGCGCCTATCATCAGCCCGGCGAAAAGCAGGGCGTCGTTGCCCATCAACACCGAGAAATCCATCCCCCGCGTCGCATCAATATACCTCATCGTGAGCATCAGATCGCCGCTGCTCTCCTTCATCCCGACCACGTTGTCCAGCTCGGCCAGCCTGGCGACCGTTTCGGGATCGAGGTTCACATGCGTCCTTTGGGGGTTGTTGTAGAGCAGGACGGGCGTATCCCCCGCCTCCTGAGCAGCCGCGTGGAAATGGTCGTAAAGCTCCTCCTGGGAAGGCGTGATGAAATACGGGGTCATGACCGTCACCGCATCGGCCCCCAGCTCGTTTGCCAGCCTGATCATCCTCAGCGTCTCCCGGGTGGTTATCATCCCGACCCCCACCAAAACGGGGACCCTCCCGTCGACCGCTTCCATCACCCTCTCCACCACCCTCCTCTTCTCCTCGAAGGAGAGGGCGAACGATTCGCTTTGGCTTCCCAGGGCGAAGATGGCGTGAACTCCCCCCTTTATCACGTGATCGACGAGGACGGGGATCGCCTCCTCGTTCAGCTCCCCGTCCGATCTCATCGGGGTCACCAAGGGTGGGATGACCCCCTCAGGTTTGAACCCTTTCATCTCCTCACCTCGTCCTCAAAGCGGGGTTCCCATTCGAAATCCCCGTCCAGGGGATAGATGGGCCTCCTCAGCCTTTTATAGGGAAGCTTTTCCAGCTCCAGGGAGGTGAAGCCGGGGGTTAAGGCCATTATCGCCTTTTCGGCAAGCCTCCGGGCGTCCGAAAACAGCAGCCCCACCTTCACGACCACAGCCTTGCTTTCCCTCGGATCTATCCCCGCCTCCTCGAAGCTTCGGAGATCGACCATCGGCCTCCTCTCCGAAAGCAAAACGAGCTGAACCCCGCCGATTCGAACGACGGCGAGCCTCCCGGGGATGACCCTTTCGACCCTTCCCCTGATCTGGAGGGGATACCCGTTGATCGGATCGAGCTTCCCGCCGACCCTCAGCTCGACCTCCTTCCCCTCGCCCGCCTCGCGGCACATCTCGCCCGCCTCCGGCTCGGTCAAGCCGGCGATGACCAGCCCGT
>QNBQ01000522.1 GCA_003645735.1 Candidatus Poribacteria bacterium | reverse complement strand
CCTCAACCTCCTCTGGAACGATTCGGCCCTCCTCTTGGCCAGGTGGCCCAGGATCTTATCCTTCAGCAGTATGAGGACGAGCGTCAGGCCGACGCCGATCCCCAGGCTGATCTCGAACGAGAGGAACCTGCCCAGGATGAAGGCGATGAGCGAGCAGAGCACCACGACGTAGACCACGTATTTACCTGTCGGCGTGGCCACCTCTTTGACCGGGGCGGTCAGCTGAAACCCGAACCCCCTCCTCCTGTCCTCCCTCCTCACCTCTTCCTCCCCCTCGTGAACTCGATGCTCAGCTGCTGAAGCGTCTGATCGGTGAACTCGACCGGGTATCTGCCGTCGAAACAGGCGGTGCAGAACTCATCCGGGTTTTTGACGCAGCTGAGCATTCCCTCTATGCTCAGGTATCCGAGCGAGTCGGCGCCGATGTATCTCCTTATCTCCTCGACGGTGTGCGAGCTGGCTATGAGCTCCTGTCTTGTGGGGGTGTCTATGCCGTAGAAGCAGGGGAACTTATTGGGAGGGGATGAGACCCTGAAGTGCACCTCTTTAGCCCCGCCGCGCCTGAGCATCTTGACTATCCTCCGGCAGTTCGTCCCGCGCATGATCGAATCGTCCACCACGACCACCCTCTTGCCCTCCACCACGTTCCTTATGGGGTTGAGCTTGATGTTGACCATTTTTTCGCGGGCGGTCTGAACCGGCTGGATGAAGGTTCGGCCCACGTATTGGTTCCTGTATAGCCCGAACTCGAACGGTATGCCCGACTCCTGTGAATACCCCAGCGCGGATATGTTGGCCGAGTCGGGGACGGGGATGACGATGTCGGCGTCGGCTGGGTGTTCCCTCGCGAGCTGCATCCCGAACCGCCTCCTCGGCCCGTTGACTATCTCCCCGAAGACGATGCTGTCCGGCCTGGAGAGGTAGATGTATTCGAAGATGCAGAAGGCGTGTTTCTCCTTTGCGAACTGGAACGTCTTTATCTCGTTGGGCGTGACGATGATCAGCTCGCCCGGCTGGACCTCCCTTTCCGGCGTCGCCTTTATAACGTCGAACGCGCAGGTCTCGGAGGCGAAGACGACCGCCTCCCCCAGCCTCCCCATCCACAGCGGCCTGAACCCCCAGGGGTCCCTCGCGGCCAGCATCATGTTGCGGGTCATGATCAGCAGCGAGTAGGCGCCCCTCAGCTGCAGCAGCGCGTCGACCACTCTGTCCTCGAAGTAGAGCTGGCCCGACCTGGCGATGAGGTGGGCTATGATCTCCGTGTCGGATGTGCTTATGAAGATGGCGCCTTTGTTTTCGAGCTCCCTCCTCAGGTATGGGGCGTTGACCAGGTTGCCGTTGTGGGCTATGGCGACCAGCTCGCCGGCGATGTGTCTGACCAGCGGCTGGGCGTTTTGGAGCGAGCTGCTGCCGGCGGTTGAGTATCTGTTGTGGCCTATGGCTATGTCCCCCTCGAGCTTAGAGAGCATCTCCTCGTCGAAGACGTTCACCACAAGTCCCATCCCCAGGTGCCAGTGGAAGTTCTCCCTGTCCGATGTGACTATCCCGGCGCTCTCCTGTCCCCTGTGTTGCAGGGCGTAAAGGCCCAGGTAAGTGAGGTATGCGGCGTCCGGGTGGCCGTAGATCCCGAAGACGCCGCATCCATCTCTCGGTTTGTCCTCATCGAAAGGGGAGCTCATCTCCGGCTTCCCTCTCCTTTCCCATCGATGGGCCGGATGGAGTTGAACTTCTCAACCACCAAGGCCCCTATGGGGGCGGCCAAGGCGAAGATCAAAACCGGCGGCACCTTCATCCACAACAGCATCCTGAACGGCAGCGAGATGATGAGACACACCAGCTCCACCAACCGAACGATCCAGGAAAACGGTGGAGCGAACCTCATGACGATGTCGTCCCAGTTGACGTTCACGAGGGAGAAGAGCGCCACGGCAGCCGATGTCCCCAGGAAAGCGCCCCTGTAAAGCTGCTTTCTCGAGTAGGTTTTGCCCTTCAACTTACCTATCAGCCGAACGCCTTCCCCGGTGGCGACGAAAGCCGCAGCGCTGCAGAGGAGGAAGGAGATGCAGATCAGCAGCGAGTAGATCAGGCCTCCGTTTATGAAGGAGCGGGGGACGTGGCGCCAGATCGCGTCAAGTATGAGGTAGGAGATCCCTCCGCCGATCGCCCCGAAACAAGCCCCGACGAGTATCTGAAGGGGAACGATCCATCTGGCCTCCGGTTTCATACAGGGCTACCTCAGGTGGATAGGCGATCTAATTATAGCATGGATCGTCGAAAGCTGTCAACAAGCGGCGTCGCTTGAAGCGGGGCGATCCCCGGTGGAAAAAGGAGCTCTTGTCGGTTATAATTTCCGGTGGCGATGTTCCGAGGAGGTCAGGGGTGATCCGATGAAGCCGAGGGTTGCCGTCGTCGGGAGCTGTAACGTCGACCTGATAGTCAAACTTCCCAGGCTCCCGGCCCCCGGGGAGACGGTTCTGGGAGGGGAGTTCGCTAGGGCCTTCGGGGGGAAGGGGGCGAATCAGGCGGTGGCCGCCGCGCGGCTGGGCGCGGACGTGTCTTTCAT
>QNBQ01000521.1 GCA_003645735.1 Candidatus Poribacteria bacterium | reverse complement strand
GGTTTACCTGAGGAGGTGATGCCATGAATAAGGTCGATGTCAAAAGGTGGATAGAGGATCGGGGGGTCATAGCCGTCATAAGGGCCAGCTCTTCGGAGGAGCTGGTGGATGTGGCGGCGGCGATCAAGGAGGGGGGCGTGGACGTCATAGAGGTGACGATGACCACCCCGAACGCCTTGAAGGTGATCGAGGAGGTGAGGGCGAAGTTCGGCGATGAGGTGCTCCTGGGGGTAGGCTCTGTTCTGGACGCCGAGACGGCCAGGGCGGCGATGTTGGCCGGGGCGGAGTTCGTCGTCTCCCCCGTGGTCAAACCCGACGTCATAGAGATCTGTCATCGATACGGCAAAGTGGTCATGCCCGGGGCGTTGACCCCCACCGAGATATTGATCGCCTGGGAGAGCGGGGCGGACTACGTGAAGGTCTTCCCGGCCTCCGCCGTCGGGCCGGAATACATCAAAGCCGTCAAGGCGCCGCTGCCGCAGGTCGAGCTGATCCCCACCGGCGGGGTGAACGTCCAGAACGCGGGAGAGTTCATAAAGGCCGGGGCGATCGCCCTGGGGGTTGGCGGAGCGCTCGTCAGCAAGAAGGCGATAGCCGAGAGGAACTTCAAACTGCTGACGGAAACGGCCAGGAAGCTGATCGAGGAGGTCAGAAAGGCCAGGGGCTTAACAGGTTCTTAACCCTTTCCCCCGTTTCATCTCATACATCCTCGCGTCCGCCGCCTCTATCAGCTCGGCGACGCTGTTCCCGTCCTCCGGGAAGGAGGAGGTCCCGAAGCTGAGGCTCAGCTCGCCGTATCCGAGCCGATCGAAACCCCTGCTTATCCTCATGGCGACCATCTCGGCGTTTCTCCTGTCGGCGTAGGGGAGGAGGATGACGAACTCATCGCCGCCGTATCTGCACGGCAGATCCGACTTTCGGATGTTCTCCCTTATGAGGTCGCCGATGGCCCTCAACACCTCATCGCCCTTGGAGTGGCCGTATGTGTCGTTGAACCGTTTGAAGTTATCTATGTCGATGAAGACGACGGCGAACCTCTCCCCCGACCTCCCCGCGATCTCCATCATCTCCTCCATCCTCCTCTCCATGAGCCGCCTGTTGTAAAGCCCTGTGAGCGGATCGCTTATCGCCTCCTCGAACATCCTCTTGTAAAGCGTCACCCTTTCAAGGCCCAAGTTGAGCGATCTGACGAGCGTTTTTATGAACCGCTCATCCCTGGCCAGCCTCCCGGCGAAGCTTATGATCCCGAAAAGCTCGTCCTTAACCCTCAGCTCGAAGGATCGCTCCGAGGGCCTCTCCCTCAGCTCGACAACGAGCCCGGACAAGCCGTTGAGCCGATCGACCGCCCTGCGGATGTAATCCTCGGGGGTGGCGGCCTCGGAGGTGAGCATGCCGATGAGATAAAGCGCTTTCAGCTTGTCCTCCCTTTCATCGAGCAGCCTTGAAAGCAGGATCGAAGCGGCCGAGGTCATGAGGAAAGCCACCCCGATGAGGATCAAGCGGGAGGATATCAGGGGGAGGGATCTGTGGAGCTGGGAGCCGGGGATGCGGGGCATGTGGGGCAACAGGCCGAGGTATTCGAGGATGAAAAGGGCTGCGAGCGATAAGCACGAGGTCGTCGAGAAAGCGAAAAGCTCCCGCAACGTCAGGTAAAGCCCGGCGAAGAGGGTCAGGGGGAAGAGCAGGACGAATATGATGCTCTCCGCCCCGCCGGTCAGATATTGCACGGCCAGAACAGCCGACAGATCCAAGTAGAACTGCCCCTTGACAACCAGTCTATCGAGCGATGATCCCGACCCCTCGCTCACCCTCTCGGCGCATCTCTTGATTATCAGGGAGTAGGACAGGACGTATGCGATGACGGCCAGCCCGACGCCGAGCGATCGTTTCTCGACGGCGACCGTCTCGACCAGGATGGCGATCACCGAAAACCCCAGGGCGATCAGCCTGCAGGGGAAGGCGAGCTTCAAAAGATATGATCTCCTATCGGACAGCTCCCCTCGCATCTTTGGCAAGCGATCTGACAGCTGTCGCGACTCCCTTTCCCGCTTCGATCGGATGGCCCATCTCCTTTAAACCCATCTCCAAAGCGGCCGCCGCCGTCACGACGTCCAGCTCGTCCATCCATCCGAGATGGGCCACCCTGACGATCTTCCCTTTAAGCCTCTCCTGCCCCCCGGCGAAGGTGACCCCGTGAGCGGAGCGGAGCCGCTTGACGAGCTCGACCCCGTCGATTCCCTCCGGAACCTTAATCGCCGTCACCGCGTTGGCCGGTCTTTCGGCGAAAAGCTCAAGCCCCATCGCTTCAACCGCTTCCCTCATGGCCCGTGCGAGCCTGGCGTGTCTGGCGACGACGTTGTCGATCCCCTCCTCGACGATCAGCCTCAAGCTCTCCCTCAGGCCGATTATCAGCGTGATGGCTGGGGTGAAGGGCGTCGTCCCCTTCCCTTTCGCCTCCCTGGCCTTTTTGAGATCGAAGTAATACTTGGGCAGCTTTGAGCTTTCGACCATCCTCCAGGCCTTCTCGCTCAGGGCGATGAAGGCCAGGCCCGGGGGCGTCATC
>QNBQ01000520.1 GCA_003645735.1 Candidatus Poribacteria bacterium | reverse complement strand
CGCGGAGGAGAAGGTTAGCTGTGCTCACTTCGAAGCGGAGCATAACTACAACAAACAGAGCCGCGAGGCGGTCTACAAATGGTTCGGGAAGTGGCTGCTGGGCGAAACGGATGAGGAGAAGCTGAAGGAGAGGCCGTTTCAAGTCGAGAGGAAAGAGGATCTGCTGGTCTTTCACAACCGTCCGAAGCCGGAAAACGCCCTGGATGCCGAGGGGGTGGTGAGGTATCTGATAGATCAGGCGAAGAGGAAGCTGGAGGAGCTGAAACCCCGGAATAAAAGAGGGCTGGAGGAGTTCCGACGGGTCATCGGAACCGGCTTAAAACACGCCCTGTCCGCCGAGGTTCCCGAACCCGAAGAGCTGGCCATCAGATCGTTCGGGACGGTTATCCGCGACGGATACGCCGTTCACAAGGTGATCCTGGGCAGGAAAGGGGTCGGCGACGCAGTGCCGGGGATCGTCTTCATCCCCGCGAAGAGGGCGGGCAAGGCGACGCTGCTCGTCTCGGAGGGGGGCAAATCGGAGCTGATAAAGCCGAACGGGGAGCCGG
The DNA here is from genome assembly GCA_003645735.1 of Candidatus Poribacteria bacterium. Lineage (GTDB taxonomy): Bacteria > Poribacteria > WGA-4E > B28-G17 > B28-G17 > B28-G17. Next base: position 2,019 of record QNBQ01000520.1, on the reverse strand, counting down.
TCGACCTGATCCTCAGGCTGCTGGAGGAGGGGCACGTCGTCATGGCGATCGACCCCTTCATGACCGGCGAACACCTCTCGCCGATCGAGAGGGTTGAGAGGTCGAAAACGCTTTATTTCACGACCTACAACCGAACCGATACGGCGGAGAGGGTTCAGGACATCCTGACGGCCTCCGCCTATCTGAGGGGCAGGGAAGGGGTCGAGTCGATCGGGCTGGCCGGCTTCGGCGACGCGGGGCTTTGGTGTATCTTGGCGGCGGGGATCGATGAGAGGATAGGGAGAGTGGCCGCCGATGTCAACGGGTTCGATCCGGACGATGATGAGGAATGGCTTGAGAGGCTTTACGTGCCCTGCATCAGGAGGGTCGGGGGTTTGAGGGGAGCCGGCGGGCTGATAGCACCTCGTCCGCTGTTGATACACAACGCGGGGAGCAAGCTAAACGCCTATTCTTGGATAGCCGATATTTACGGCGCTGTCGGCGCTGGGGGAAAGTTCAAAGCGCTGGAGGGGAGAGCATCGGACGATGAAATAGCGGAATGGCTTAAATGATCAAAGCTCCTCGAACGAGGCCACGGCTCCCCTTCCGATCGATTTGGCCTCGCTCAGCGCTTTATAGGCGGCGTTGAGCAGCCCATCGTGGCTGAAGATGTGCGGTGAAGGCATGGAGGCCGTTCCGGCGCAGCACGTGACCGTCAGCTCGACGTCCAGCTCGGCTATCCTCCTCCTTTTGAGCAGGTCGACGAGTCTCTCGGCCAGCGCCCTGGCCCCCTTCGGGCCGGTCTCGACCGCCAACAGCGCGAACTCATCCCCCATGTATCTGGCCGCCACGTCCGAGATGCGGGAGGCGTATTTGAGGATCTTTGCGAACTCCACCAGAACCAGATCCCCCACCGGCCTGCCGTAGGCGGCGTTTATCTCGTCCAAGCCGTCTATATCGAAGATGATGAGCGAGAGGGGTCGGTTGTATCTGAGCGCCCTGCTGACTTCCTCCTCAAGCCTCCGCCTGAAAAACCGCATGTTATAAAGCCCTGTGAGGGGACAATCGATCCTCACCTCCTCGATCCTCCACTCCAACGCCCGCCTCTCCTCATCCCATCTGAGCTTTTCAAGCCTGAGCGCCGCGAGCGCCGCAATTGCCTGAATCAGTTTCTCCGAGCCGGGGTCGAGCTCGGTTCGCTCGGGGTAATAGAGGATCAGGACGCCGACCATCTCGCCATAGGCGGTGAGGGGGACGGACGTCAGCGACTCGAACCTGCGCCACTCGATCTCGTCTTTTTCAACTCTCGGATCGGATCTCGGATCCGATATGTGTATCGTCGATCCGGATGTCACGGCCTCCCTGATATACCCGGGCGCCTCGTCGAGCCTGAACCTTCTGCCCATATCGAGGGGATATCCGGAGAAGACGACCTCCAGTTCTGACATATCCGGCTTCAGCGCGAGAAGCGTCACTTTATCCGCTCCCATTTGTGAAGCCGGCTCTACCAGCAACTCCCTCATCGCCTCGGAGAAGGGATCGGCCGAGGCGGCGGCGAGTATGAGCCTATGGAGAAGCCCCTCCATCCCCTTTCATCTCCTTATGATCACAAACCCCTCATCGACGGATACGACCGTTCCCGATATGCTGGCGTGCACCCTCGCCCCCAGCTGTCCCTCCGGTATCTCCCCTATGAGCTGGCCGGCCTCGACCTTCTGGCCGACCTCCACAACGGGGACGGCGGGAGCGCCTATGTGCTGTTTGAGGGGTATTTTCACCTGTTCCGGTTCATATTCGAAATCGGCCAGGGGCGCCGGTCGGTCGAACTCCTTAAGCCCGATGGACAGCAACAGCCTTCCGGTGGGAACTCTCCTGAAGCCTATGAAGGGGGAGGGTTTGATATCGGTTCGGCGGTGAGGATTTTTCACCCCCGCTTCGCCAAGCCTCCTCTTCAGGATGACGTTCACCTCCCTCGGCAACAGCTCCAGCGGGCAGATGTAATCGCACAGGCCGCACTCACAACAGAGGAAGGCGGTCGTG
>QNBQ01000519.1 GCA_003645735.1 Candidatus Poribacteria bacterium | reverse complement strand
GGGCGAGGAGGGATGGTATGATGCCAGGGTGGCGATGATGTTCGCCGATGAGGAGGGGAAGCGGGTGGGCGAGTGGCCGCCCGTCATGCATTGGACGGGGACGTTCGACTGGCGTCTGGAGAGGAAGGTCTTCGAGATCCCTGAGGGCGCCGAGAAGCTCTTCATATCGTGCGCGATATATCACGCCAAGGGGATCGTGGAGTATGACGATCTGTCGGTCAAAGTAGTCGCTCTCAGGCCGAAGGTCGAGGACGGGAGGCTTCCGGAGGGGGTGAGGATAAGGTGGGATTTGGAGAGCGCTTATAGGGGGGAGACCCCCACCCGCGGCAGGGTTTGCATCAACGGCCTTTGGGAGTTCCATCCGGCTGGAGAGAGGTATGATGAAAGCCCGCCGCCGAGGGGGACCGGATGGGGATGGATGAAGGTCCCGGGCAGCTGGGCGCCCGGATCGGGGGTCGACCCCATAGGCCCTCCCATCTGGGAGGCCAAGGGGGAGCTGGAGCTTGAGACGTCCTTCGCGGCCTGGTATCGCAGGAAGGTAGAGATACCGGAGGAATGGCGCGGGAGGAGGGTTTTCCTGTATGCCGATAACGTCGTCAGAAGGGCGACCGTCTTCATAGACGGGAGGAAAGCTGGGACGATAACCTGGCCGGACGGGAGGGTTGAGATCACGGAGCTTATCGAGCCGGGCGGGGAGGTTGAGATCGCCATCAGGGTCGACGCCATCCCGGTCGACCCCTCGGAGTGGGCGAAGCTTTCGGAGCGGGAGAGGAGGGGGATGGCGCGGAAGTTCAGGGTGAGGGGTCTGTGCGGCGATCTCTTCATCGAAAGCGAGCCGAGAGGCCCCCGGATCGAATCGATCCTCGTCGACCCCTCCGTGAGGAGAAGGGAGCTGGGGCTGATCCTCAACCTCGCCGGGACGAGGCCGGGCGATCGGTATGTGATCGAGGCCGAGGCGATCCTCGACGGGCGGGTCGAGAAGAGGTGGCGGAGCGATCCGTTCGAGGCGCCGAAGGAAGGGCCGATCCGGATCGCCTTCCCCTGGGATACCCCCAAGCTGTGGGATATCGACAGGCCAAACCTCTACACGCTTAAGGCGAGGCTTCTGAGCGGGGAGGGGAGGCTCCTCGACGAGTATCTGCCGGTGAGGTTCGGGTTCAGGGAGGTCTGGATAGAGGGGAGGGACGTCTACCTCAACGGCAGGCCGTTACACATAAGGGCGTTGAACTTCCGCAATCTGACGGGCGACGGCGGACTGGCCTCGGAGATCGCCTGTTCCTGGGCGTTCAGGCGGCTGAGGGATTTGGGGATGAACTTCGTCTACTTGAGCGTTTACGACCTGGACTGGGGGCAGATCAGGTATCCGGACGGGCTGACCGAGGCGGCGGACAAGCTCGGCTTCCTCGTTGCGCTGAGCATGCCCCACGTCAAGAGGATAGCCGATGTTTATGTGGACCCCCGAAAAAGGGCTTACTGGGAGCGGATGGCTAGGTGGGTCGCCCGCAAGGCGGGCAATCACCCCTCCGTGATCGCCTACGCCATGAACCACAACTACCTGGGCTACCCCGGCGATCAGAACCCCAGGTTCCTGGACGGGACCGGTTTGGACGAGGGGATGCTACCCAAATGGACGCGGAGACATCGGGAGGCGGGGAGGTGGAGCGATCGGTTCGTCAAATCGCTCGACCCCACCAGGCTCGTCTACCACCATCAATCCGGCAACTTCGGGGACTGGATAACCCTGAACTGCTACCTCAACTGGGTTCCGATCCAGGAGAGGATGGAATGGTTGAGCCGGTTCGCCTCGAACGGTAGAAAGCCGCTTTTCCTAGTCGAGTTCGGAATGCCTCACCACGCCAGCTTCCAGCGCCACCGGGGTGCCCCCTTCATATGGAGGAACGAGGTTCACGCCGAGCCGCTCAACGTCGAATACGCTGCCATCTACTTCGGGGATAAGGCCTACGATCTGACGCCCGAGAACGTCGAGGGCTACGAAAGGATGGCCCAGGTCTACGAGCGGAAGGGAAGGAAGTTCTTCTTCTGGGAGGTTTTCGGGATCTACTGGGGGAGGAGGGTCGAGAAGGATTTCCTCGATGTCAAGGCCGAATACACCAGATACACCTGGCCGGCCTTCAGGACGTGGGGGATAACAGCGATAGCGCCTTGGGATTGGGGCGATTTTGCCAAGCCCCCCGAGGTCGAGGAGGTGAGGCTGGAGACGGATTGGGATCATCTCCAGACGCCCGGTTTCAAACCGGACTACGTGAGGATCGCCGAGTGGTATCAGGCGCCCCCTGAGGAGCGGGTCGAATACACCGTCCTGGGCAGGACATTGAGGGAGCTGAACCAGGATCTGCTCGCATACATCGCCGGAAAGCCAGAAAAGTTCACTTCCCTCGACCACCTTTTCAGGCCCGGCGAGACAGTCCGCAAGCAAATCGTGCTGATTAACGACGCGCCCAGGCCTGTGCAGTTTTCCTACACGTGGCGCGCCCTGCTCGGCCGCTCGCGCATAGCTCGCGGGCGCGGTCGCACAACAGTTAAGCCCGGCACCGTTGCCAAGCTGCCGAT
>QNBQ01000518.1 GCA_003645735.1 Candidatus Poribacteria bacterium | reverse complement strand
TTGATGAACCTGACCAGGTATATGGTCTTCCCCCTCGACTTCCATTTCCTCTCGTATCTCGTCTGAATCGGCCTTTCAGGATCGGCCACAGGCCCCTCGATCCGGAAACACCCCGTCTCGTCGAACCTCTCGACCGCCTCCTCGGCGAACCAGAGCTCGTCCGTCACCAGCTCGAAATCCCCTCCCTCCCTCAAAACGGCGGCAAGTATCCTGGCGAACTCCGGGACGATCAGCCTCCTCTTCTGATGCTTCTTCTTCGGCCAGGGACAGGGGAAGTTGGAGATCACCCTTGAGACCGACCCGTCGTGAAACAGCTCCCTCATGCCGAACCTGCCGTCCACCAAAACCACCCTCACGTTCTCCAGCCCCCGCCTGAAAAACCTCTTCTGGGCCTTCTGCATCGATATGAGGGAGAGCTCAAAGCCCACGAAGTTCTTATCAGGGTTGAGCGCCGCCAGCTCCTCCAGAAACTCCCCGCTGCCGAAGCCTATCTCGACGATCAGATCCCCATCCCTGCCGAATATCTCCGGCCAATCGAGCGGGAGCTTCTCGAACCTGCGCGGGTCGATCATGTATTTCTTGAAATAATCGGACTTGATCGCTATCACCTCCCCGTGGATTTAAGGGCGGGGCCGAACCCCGCCCCTTCAGCTCAACCTGGGAGGCCGAAGCCGGGCGACCTCCCTTATGTCGCCCATACGCGGCGAATAAGGCCTCAAGCTCAGCCCGAACTCGACCGGCTCGGGATAGAGCCTGTATTTCTCGAGCACCGGAGGGCCACAGCTGGCGTTCCCAAGCCCGCACTGCCTGTAGTCGAGGCAGAGGAAGACTTCTTCGCGCGGCCGAAGCTCGTGGATGTGCTGCGCCCGATCCAGATCCTCGGGAGAGAAATGGAGCGCCGTGATGCACATAAGCTCATCCGCGACGACGAGCAACCCCTCCTCCGACCCGTCCAGCAGCGCCGCCCACCGCACGTCCTCCTTGTTCCCGTTCTCCTGAGGGCGGACGTATCTGACGTATTGGTCGGTCACGGTGCTCCGGTAAAGGCCGACGTCAGCGCTCGCCTTCCTGTCGATGTAGTTCTCGTGCGGGCCGCGTCCGTAGTAGATCAGGTTCTCGTAGTCGCCCCTGAGGACGGCTATCAGCCCGAGCTTCGGCAGGACGGGAAGCTCGCCGAACGGCTTGATCCGGTTGTCCAGATGAACGCACCCGTTGCCGTAGACGGTGTAACGACAGATATGTTCAAACCCCGCATCCCCCTTGCCGCGGTAGATCAGCTCGGTCACGATCCGAACCGCCTTCGGGCTTAACCTCCTGACCTCGATCCCCCGAAGCTCGGCCTCAAGCGAGTTCAACCCGACCTCATACCATTTGTCGCGGATCCAGACGTCGTTATCCGTTGGGGCGCGGAAGGCGTTCAGCTTCGGCCCGCTCACGAAGATCTCCTTGCCGTTGTAGGCGAGGGAGACGATCAGCCCCGTCGCTTTATCGAGCTCCACCGAGAACCCCTCGCCCTCTATTATGATGAGATCGTCGCCCTCCGACAGGGAGAGATCCGGCATCTCATCGATTTTCATCACGGGCTTAGGCGGGACATCGAACGGGATCTTGAACTGCTCCCACGCCACCTCGTGCCCCTTGGGCGCCCACGGCTTGTCCTCCCGGAGGTGGAAGCTCACCCTCAGCCAGTATTCGGCCCCCGGCTTCAGCTCGGGCCGCTCGAACGGGACCGTCAGCTCGACGCTCTCCCCCGGCGCCAGGTCGATCGGATCGATCCTCCCCTCCGCCAGAACCTTGCCGTCCTCCGAGAGCGACCATCTGATCTCGAACTCGTTCAGGTTCGTGAAGGAGTAGCCGTTCTTGACCCTCACAACCCCCTTTAAGAGATCGACCGGTTCGATCTTGATATACTGGTAGACCTTCTTGACCTCCCAGAGCTTGGGGGTTATCTCGCGGTCGGGGGTCAGTATGCCGTTTATGCAGAAGTTGCCGTCGTTGGGCTGGTCGCCGAAATCACCGCCGTATGCCCAGAACCAGACCTCCTTCCCCTCCTCGGTCTTGACCCGCTTCCTCAGCCCCTGATCGACCCAATCCCAGATGCACCCGCCTATGAGCGGCTCATAGGCCTCGATCGCCTCCCAGTATTCCTTCAGGTTACCGATCGCGTTGCCCATGGCGTGGGCGTATTCGCACATCAGGAAGGGCTTGTCCCGCTTGCTCCTGCCGATCTCGACCAGCTGATCAACGTGGGGATACATCCGGCTGTCGATATCGGCCACCTCGTTCTGCTGCTCGTAATGGATCGGGCGGGTCGGGTCGACCTTCCGGGCGTAGGCGGCCATCTCCTCGAAGACCGTTCCCCGCCCCGCCTCGTTGCCCAGCGACCAGATGATCACCGACGGGTGGTTCTTGTCCCGCTCCACCATCCCTGCCATCCTGTCGAGGCAGGCCTTCAGCCATCTGGGGTCGCTGTCCGGGACGGCGTTCCTCACCCCGTGCGACTCGACGTTCGCCTCGTCGATCAGATAGATGCCGTATTCATCGCACAGCTCATACCACCTGGGGTGGTTGGG
>QNBQ01000517.1 GCA_003645735.1 Candidatus Poribacteria bacterium | reverse complement strand
GTTGAGGCCGGGGCTGCGGTTCCTGGAGGAGAGAACCGGCAAGCCGGTCCTGGGCGTCGTCCCATACGTCGAGGGGCTGAGGATACAGGAGGAGGACTCGGTTACGCTCGAACGGCCAAAGGTGAAAAGGGAGGGCGAGGTGAAGGTCGCCGTCGTGAAGCTCCCTCATATCTCCAACTTCACCGATTTCGACCCGCTCGAGGCTGAAGAGGACGTCTCCCTCGTCTACGCCACATCCCCCGATGAGCTGGAGGACGCCGATATCATCATCCTGCCGGGGACGAAGAACACGATGCGCGATCTGATCTGGCTGAGGGAAAAGGGGTTCGCCCGGAAGCTTTTGGAGGCGAGGGGAAAGGGGAAGCTCATCATCGGCATATGCGGCGGGTTTCAGATGCTGGGGAGGAGGATCGCCGACCCGTTCGGCGTGGAGTCGGGGCCGGGCGAGATCGAGGGGCTGGGCCTCCTGGATGCGATCACGGTTTTCGAGAAGGAGAAGGCGACCTATCAGGTCGTCGGGGAGGTTGTCGTCGAGCTGCCCTTCCTCGAGAAGGGGCGGGAGATCAGGGGTTATGAGATCCACATGGGGAGGACGGAGGGGGAGGGCTTCGTCTTCAAGCTGAGGAGATCGACCGGCGGAACGGTTTACGACGGGATGATCTCGCGCGACGGGCTGGCCTTCGGGACGTATCTCCACGGGATATTCGACGACCCGGTCTTCAGGAGGGGCGTTTTGAACTTCGTCAGGAAGCGGAAAGGGCTGAAGCCGATCGAGCCTAAAGGGATCGATCCCAGGGTCGAGAGGGCGAGGGAATACGACAGGCTGGCGGAGATCGTCCGCCGAAGCGTTGACATCGAGGCGATCTACAGGCTGATGGGGCTATGAGCTGGCTCGCGCTGACGATCGGCTACGCCGCCGATCTCGTCTTTGGCGATCCGAGGCGGCTTCCCCATCCGGTGAGGGGGATCGGCGCCGCGATCTCGGCTCTGGAGAAGGTTCTGAGGAGGGCGGTTCGATGGGAGAGGCTGGGGGGAGTCATACTCGTCGTCCTGATCGTCGGCGTCGTCTACCTGAGCACGTATCTGCTTTTGAAAGCAGCGGGGCCTTTTTGGCCGGTGAGGGTGGCGATCGAATCGTTCCTGATCTTCACGGCGCTGTGCACCAAAGGGCTGGCGGACGAGCCGATGAGGGTTTTGAGGGAGGTCGAAAGGGGGAAGCTGGAGGAGGCCAAGCGGCTGCTTTCGAACCTGGTAAGCAGGGAGACGAAGGACATGGGGGAGCGGGAGGTTTTGAGGGCGTGCATTGAGACGGTCGCCGAGAACACCGTCGACGGGATCATCTCCCCGCTTTTCTACCTCGCCCTGGGAGGGGCCCCGGGGATGATGGCCTTCAAGGCGATCGATACGCTTGATTCAATGGTCGGGTATCGGACCGAGAGATACCTGAAGTTCGGATGGGCGGCGGCGAGGCTGGACGACCTGGCCAACCTCATACCGGCGAGGTTGTCCGTTCCCCTGATAGCCCTTTCGGCGCTCATCCTCAGGCTCAGGGCGGCGGGTGCCCTGAAGGTGGCCCTGAGGGACGGTCGGAAACACGAAAGCCCGAACAGCGGGCTGCCGGAGGCCGCCTTCGCCGGCGCTTTGGGGGTGAAGCTGGGAGGCCCGAGCGTCTACTTCGGCGCCAGGGTGGAGAGGGAGTTCATAGGGGACGATCTGGAGCCGCTGACGGTCGAAAAGGCGAGGGAGGCGATCAGGCTCATGAGGGTCTGCTCGGCGTTGGCGATGCTTTTGACCCTCGGGGTTATGGTCGGCAAGGAGGTTTTGGGATGAGGAGAGCGGCGATCTCGGCCCTGCTTGCCGCGGCGTTGCTCGCGGCCATCGGCTGCGGCGGGAGGGAGAACGAGGGGAAGGGGAAAGTCTTCACCGATTCGCTCGGGAGGACGGTCAAGCTGAAGGGCCCCCCACGCAGGATCGTCTCGATGGCGCCGAGCGTGACGGAGATGCTGTTCGCGCTGGGGCTCGGGGAGGAGATAGTCGGGGTGACGGATTACTGCGATTACCCGCCGGAGGCCGAAAAGAAGCCGAAGATAGGCGGGTATTACCGCCCCAGCGTCGAGAGGATCATCTCCCTGTCGCCCGATCTGGTCGTGGCCACAGCCGACGGCTACAACCGGGATGTGGTCCTCAAGCTGGAGGAGGCGGGGATACCCGTATACGTCGTGAACCCCAGGACGGTGGAAGGGGTTATCGAGGAGATCGAGAGGCTGGGGAAGGTCGTGGGCAGGGAGCGGGAAGCCGTCGAGCTGGCCGGGGAGATGAGGGGAGGGGTCGAGGCGGTCAGGCGGAGGGCGGCGGCGATACCCCCTTCGAAGAGCCCCAGGGTTATGAGGTCGTCGATGAAGGTGTTCGGCCCCGCCGTCACCAGTGGGTCGCGCCCTATCTCGAAGAAAACCCTGGGCCTCTTCGAAGGGGGTATCGCCGCCGCCCTCCACCTGACCGCCTCGACCCTTCCCCTCATCTCCCCGGCCAGCTCGACGGCTTCCCGCTCCCTGCCCACGACCTTCCCCAGCCTCT
>QNBQ01000516.1 GCA_003645735.1 Candidatus Poribacteria bacterium | reverse complement strand
GCTGATGAAGTATCCAAACGCCTGCAAGGATGAGAAGGGGAGGCTGAGGGTCGGAGCGGCCATAGGGGCTTCGGCCAACCTGGAGGAGGTGGCGGCGTTGGTGGAGGCCGGGGTGGACGTGCTGGTGATCGACACGGCCCACGGCCACTCCAAGCGGGTCATCAAGGCGACCGAGAAGATAAAGGCCGCTTTCAGCAACGTCGATCTCATCGTCGGCAACGTCGCGACCGCCGAGGCAACCAGGGCGCTCATAGAGGCGGGGGCGGACGCCGTCAAGGTGGGCGTCGGCCCTGGATCGATCTGCACCACGAGGGTCGTGGCCGGGGTGGGAGTGCCCCAGATCACGGCGATATACGAGTGCGCCGAGGAGGCGGATAAATACGACGTGCCGATCATAGCGGACGGCGGGATAAGATACTCCGGCGACATAGTTAAGGCGATAGCCGCCGGCGCAAGCGCCGTGATGATCGGAAACCTCTTCGCCGGCACCGAGGAGAGCCCCGGGGAGGAGGTCATCTTCCAGGGAAGGCGGTTCAAGGTCTACAGGGCGATGGGATCGGTGTCCGCCATGAAGAAGCGCGGCGGGAGGGAGAGGTATCTATACGGGGAGGACGTCTCGAAGCCCGTCCCGGAGGGAGTGGAGGGAAGGGTGCCCTATAAGGGGAAGCTGAGCGACGTGGTTCAGATGCTGGTCGGAGGCCTTAAGGCCGGGATGGGCTACTGCGGCGCCAGGACGATCGAGGAGCTTAGGACCAAGGCGAAGTTCATAAGGATAACCTGGGGAGGGCTTCGCGAAAGCCATCCGCACGATATAATCATCACCGAGGAAGCACCCAACTACAGCCCGATGTCGTTCTTCATGTTTTGAGGGCCAAAAACCCAGGCTTGGGATAAGAGGTCTGACGCTATGAACTTCGAAAACATACCTCTGGGAAGACATGCCCCGGGCGTGATCAACGTCGTGGTCGAAACCCCTAAAGGGAGCAGGAACAAATACAGGTATGACCCCAAAAGGAGGAGGTTCGTGGTCGAATACAAGCTCGGGATACCCGTCCCCGTGGATTACGGCTGGGTTCCCCAAACGCTCGGGGTCAACGGGGAGCCGCTTGAGGCGATGGTCGTCAGCAGGTTCTCCACCAGGCCGGGATACGTCTGTCAGGCCAGGCCGATAGGCGCGCTCAAGCAGAAGGACGGCGAACACAAGCTCATATGCGTGATGCTCGGGGATGACAGATACATCCGCGTCCAGGACATATACGACCTGGACAACAAAACGCTCAAGCGGATCGTCGCCTTCTTCGAGCCGTTCTTCGAGTTCGACGGGTGGATGAGCAAAGAGGAGGCTTATAAGCTGATAAAAGAGGCCCACGAAAGGTATATGGAGTCGAAGCCGAAAGAGGAGAGCGATGCCGCTGGAGACGATAAGGTGGAACGAGAGGGGATGGATAGAGCTGATAGATCAGACGCTCCTGCCGAATGAGCTGAAATACATCGCCTGCAGGACGGTCGAGGAGGTCTGGGAGGCGATAAAAACCCTGAGGGTCCGAGGTGCGCCGGCGATAGGGATCGCGGGGGCGTTGGGGGTCGTTTTGGGGATCTGGAGGAGCGAGGCGCGGAGCTACGATGAGTTCAAGGCCGAGCTGGATCGGGTCGCCGATTACCTCGCCACCTCCCGGCCCACCGCCGTCAACCTCTTCTGGGCGCTGGACAGGATGAGGGAGGCCGCCGAGCGGAACAAGGATAAGCCCATCCCCGAGCTCAAAAAGCTGCTTTTGAAGGAAGCTCTGGACATCATCGAGGAGGACAAGCGGATCTGTAGGGCGATAGGGAGAAACGGCGCCCGGCTGCTGCCGGATGAGTGCACGGTTCTGACCCATTGCAACGCCGGCGGGCTGGCGACCGCCGACTACGGCACCGCCCTCGGCGTCATATACGCGGCAGTGGAGATGGGCAAGAGGATCAAGGTGTTCGCCGACGAGACACGCCCCCTGCTCCAAGGGGCGAGGCTCACCGCCTGGGAGCTGATGCAAGGCGGGATAGAGGTAACCCTCATCTGCGACAACACCGCGGCCTACGTGATGAAGCAGGGGCTCGTCGATTGCGTGATAGTGGGCGCCGACAGGATCGCCGCAAACGGCGACACGGCCAACAAAATAGGCACATACAACCTCGCCGTCCTGGCCAAGGAACACGGCATACCGTTTTACGTGGCCGCCCCCTCCTCGACCTTCGACCTGACCCTCGAAAGCGGCGATCAGATACCCATAGAGGAGAGATCCCCCGAGGAGGTGACCTGCCCGTTCGGAAGGCGGATAGCGCCCGAGGGGGTTAAGGTCTACAACCCCGCGTTCGACGTCACCCCCGCCCGCCTGATAACCGCCATAATCACGGAAAAGGGGGTCATCCGTCAGCCGCTCCACGAGAACATCCCTAAGATCCTCAACGCCTGCCCCTGAGCTTGCCCCCTGGATCGCCGGCTGTTATAATTGCTTTTGAGCTTCGGGAGGTGGGCGTGAAGATGGAGAGGAAAAGGGAGAAGCTGCTTCTGATCGATGGAACCGCCTACGCCTATAGGG
>QNBQ01000515.1 GCA_003645735.1 Candidatus Poribacteria bacterium | reverse complement strand
TATCTGAAGGCCAGCCTCCACGGGGAAGCTCTCAGGACGGGCTTCGAGCTGCTCCGGAGGGGGATATCCCCTCAGAAGGTGTTTCTGACGATCGGGAGGGCGTATGAGGGGCTGGGCGATTACGGCAAGGCCGTTCTCTACTACCAGAGGGCGATAGATCGCGACCCCTCGACCCCGCTTGCCCTCTCGGCGCTGGAGGGGATCGAGGCGTTGAGGAGGAGGTTCGAGTTCAAGCTGAGCCGGGAGCAGATCGTCTCGCACGGGGTCGTCCTGTATCGGGCCGGTAGGTTCAAGGAGGCCAGGTCGAAGCTGTCGAAGCTGAGGCTGAGAAGGGGTGATCGGCTGTCGTCCAAGGCGCTCTATTACATCGGCCTCAGCTTCATGGGGGAACGGAAATACAAATCGGCGATATCCATCTTTTCAAAACTGGCCCGCTCATACCCCTACCCCGGCTACACCACCTCCGCCGAATACCAGATCGCCAGGTGTTACAGGCTGAGGGGGAGGCGTAGGGAGGCTGAGAGGCGGTTTCTCAGCTTCGCGCGCAGATACCCCTGGAGCAAGCTGGCCGACGACGCGCTTTACGAGGCGGGGAGGGTTCAGGAGGGTGAGGGGAGATATTTGGAGGCGGCCCGGACGTTCGAGAGGGTCGCCTCCCGGTATTCGAAACGCTCCCTGGCCGACGACGCGCTTTGGAGGGCCGGGCGGTGCTATTTCAGAGCGAGGAGGTATAGGGAGGCCATCGGCGCCTGGAGGAGGCTTTTGAGGAGCTATCCGGGAAGCCCGCTTGCCAACGGCGCCAGGTTTTGGACGGCTAAAAGCTATGAGAGGCTGGGGGCCGGGGGCAAAGCCCTCGCTTACTACAGGGAGGCCGCCCGGAACGGGCGTCGTTATTACTCGATCAGGGCGAGGGAGGAGCTGGCGAGGAGGGGGGTGAAGCTGAAGGAGATCGATCCGCCGTCGGGGGCCGGCCTCAAGGAGCTAAGCGAGCTGCCGCTTCCGAGGGCCGGTAAGCTCCTCCAGTTAGGGGCCGCCGATGACGCATCCCGGGAGCTGATAAGGGCGCTCAGGAGATACCCCCGCCTTAAACCTCACATCTACTACAACCTCTCGCTCTGCAAGCGCAGGATCGGCGACCACCCCGCATCGATCAGATACGGGCTTTACCTGTTGAGGGTGAAGGGGGGATACGAGGAGGTGATGAAGCTCGTTTATCCCTTCCCGTTCAGGCGGCTCATCGAGCGGGCGGCCAGGAGGTTCGGGCTCGATCCACATTTCGTGGCGGCGATGATCTACGAGGAGAGCAGGTTCGACCCCGGGGCCGTCTCGCCCGCCGGGGCGGTCGGTTTGATGCAGATAATGCCGTCAACCGGGAGAGAGATCGCCCGCAGGCTGGGGATGAAGGGGTTCAGGAGATCGATGCTGTTCGATCCCCAGGTCAACATAACCCTGGGCTGTTACTACCTGGGCCAGCTCCTCAAACAGTTCAACGGCAACTTCTACCTGGCCGCCGGCGCCTACAACTCCGGCCCCGCCAGGATGAGGGGGTGGGTCAAGCGGATAGGGTTGAGGGATATCGACGAGTTCGTGGAGGATATACCGTTCCCCGAAACAAGGGCTCACATAAAGAAGACCATGGCCACCTTCTGGATCTACAGGAGGCTTTACGGCTCATCTGGGTAGGATCTTGACCACCACGGCGGTCTGGTCGTCGGGCCGCTCCTCCCCGCCGATGAACTCCTCGACCGCTTTGAATATCCCGTCCAATATCCCCTCGGCGGGCAGATCCCTGTTCCGGGCGACCACCTCCCTCAACCTCTCCTCCCCGAATATCTCGTCCCTCTCGTTTATCGCCTCGGTTATCCCATCGGTGTAAAGGACGAGGATATCCCCCGGCAGAAGCTGGATCTGATCCTCCTCGTAGACGACGTCGGGGAAGACGCCGAGCAGGGGTCCTCCCTTCCAAAGCTCTATGACCTCATCGCCCCGGAAGATGAGGGGAGGGTTGTGGCCGGCGTTGGTGTAGGTGAGGGTGAGGCTGCTCACCTCTATCACCCCATAAAACAGCGTTATGAACTCGTAGGGGAGCATGTCGGCGCAGAGGAACCTGTTGAGCTTGGTGATGATGTCCTGGACGCGGTAGACGTTTTCGATGTTGACCCTCAGGGCCGCCCTGGCCGATGCCATCATTATGGCGCCGGGGACGCTTTTGCCGGCGACGTCCGCGATCGCTATGCCCAGGTGGTCGTCCGTTATGCGGATCAGGTCGTAGTAATCCCCTCCGACCTGTTGGGAGGGGATGTTCCTGCCTGCGGCGTCGATCCCCTCGAACTCGGGCGCCCCCTTCGGCAGGAGCCTCTCCTGGATGGCGGCGGCTATCTCAAGCTCCTTGTGAAGCCTCTCGACCTGGATGAGCGACTCGTAAAACCTGGCCTTTTGAATTGCCAGGGCGGCGTGGTTGGCTATCGACTGGAGGAGCCATATCTCGTCGATCGTGAAGCGGCGGGGCCTGTCGGTGTAGACGGAAAGGGCGCCTATCGGCTTGCCGTTTATCATCAGCGCCAGGCACAGCATCGACTT
>QNBQ01000514.1 GCA_003645735.1 Candidatus Poribacteria bacterium | reverse complement strand
GTTCGAGCTCATCTGCCGTCACATCGCGGTCAAACCGGTCGGAGCGAACGTCCGAATCCCCCAACTCGACCCCGAGGCGGCCGGATCGGACGAGGCTTTTTTGAAAGCGCTTTTCAAGGCCAACAGGGGCTGCTCCTTTGAGCTGCTCTGCGTCGTGCGGGTGGGCGCATCGATGGGCGAGAAGGCGGCGGAGATCAGCGGGCCGAGGATCATCAGGGAGATCGCTTCCCTCCCCCCTTCGAGGAGGAACGAGTTTCTCAAGAACGAGGCGGTCAGGGAGGAGATAGAAAGGAGCAAAGGGGCGACGATGGAGGTGAGGGTCTTTCCGAAGGGGGTTAAGGGGGAAGGTTTGATCTCCTTAGAGATCGAGATACTCACCTGGTGGCTTTCGCCCAGGCCCGACGGGACCTGGGGCTTGCAGCAGGGCCGGAGCTGGAAGCTTATATCCATGAAGCCCGGCGAGACGTTCATAAGCAGCGCTTCTAGGGATTTGAAACGGGGCATCCAGTGGATAGTCGTGCTGACGTTTTTGAAGGCGAAGGGGGTGGGCCCATGAGGCGGATGATCGGATTCATCCCTATCTTCGCCGTTTTGCTCACCCTCGCCGGATGCGTCGGACAGCCCCGGCCCTTTGAACCGGAGGGGAGGCCGCCGTCTCATATTAAACTCGAGCGGCTCCGGGTTAACGGGATCGATCTTGTCCGGGTTCCGAGCTTCTCCTTCGATTGGTCGCCGGACGGAAAGAGGATAGCCCTCGGATGGGGATCGCTGTTTCTCTGCGCGGTCGATCTGGAAAGCGGCGAGGTGGAGGTGATATCGGAACATGTCTGTCTCGATTGGAGGTCGGGAATCTCCTGGTCGCCGGATGGGGGGAGGATAGCCTTCGTCAGTCGCGAAAGCCCCGCCAAGGCCGATATCTACGTCCTCGACCTGAAAAGCGGGGAGGTGAGGAGGATCACCGACGGGCGCGGCAACAACCTCTACCCGTCGTGGTCGCCCGATGGAAAGAAGCTGGCCTTCTCCTCCGATAGAAGCGGTTACTTCGACATCTGCCTGGTGGACGAAAGGGGGAGGATCAGAAAGCTTACAAGCTCCACCTCGGACGACGTAACCCCCGCCTGGTCGCCTTCGGGCGATAAGATCGCGTTCGCCTCCATCGCGAACGGCAACGCCGATCTCTTTCTCATCAACCCCGACGGAACCGGCCTCCGGAGGCTCACAAGCCACCCCTCGATCGACATACATCCCTCTTTTTCGCCGGACGGTGAGAGGATGGTTTTCAGCTCGAACAGGGACGGAGACTTCGACCTTTACATCCTCGATCTGAGATCGTTGAGGATCGAGAAGCTAGCGGAGATTCCCGGAAACGAAGGGGATCCTATCTGGGGCGCCTCCGGCATCATCGCATTTCGTTAAACCACAGCGGAAACCTTCGGTGAACGGGGGGATGTATGATGGCAACGCGGTATCTATTCGGATTCACGCTGATCGTCCTATGGGTGTGTCTCATCGGCGCCTCCTTCGGGGCCGAATGGAGGGACGTTTTCGAAAGGGAGGAGTGGTGTTTCAGGAGCGTCTGGTTCGTCACCCCCAGGGAGGGGTGGGTCGTCGGGTATGACCAGGACGCTTCAAACGGCATCATACTGCACACGACCGATGAGGGCGAAAGCTGGGAGAGGGTCGACCCGGGGATCGAGCTGGACGGGGTTCTCTTCGAAGTCCACTTCCCGAGCCGATACGTCGGATGGATAGCCGGCCCGGGCGGGTCAGCGCTCAGGACGACCGATGGCGGGAGGAGCTGGGAGATGATCGACGTGGAAGGATTGGATCTCGTCATAGACCTCCACTTCCTCGACTCGAAGAGGGGATGGGTTTTGGGGAGTAAAGGAAAAGGCCCCGGGTCGAAGGGGAGGCTGCTTTACACCGAGGACGGGGGGAAGAGCTGGGAGGTCCAGTGGGAATCGTTCGAGCTGCCCTTCATAAGCCTCACCTTCGTCGACGAGAAACACGGTTGGTTTTCGGCGAGCTCCGCCTTTCCGAAGGTATACCGCACGGTGGACGGCAAAAGCTGGGAGGGGGTGAAGCTCCCGACGGAGTGGGGTGTTAAGGATCTCTGCTTCATCGACCGGATGAGGGGATGGGGGGCCGGAGGAGGGGAGCTGATCGTGAGCACAGAGGACGGCGGAAAAAGCTGGAAGCTCAGGCACAAGGGCTGGATTATGCCCGCCCTTTATGCGATCTGTTTCGCGAACGAAAGGTTTGGATGGGCCGGCGGCTTGGACTTCTCCGGCGGGATCATCCTGCGCACGGATGACGGGGGCAGGAGGTGGGAGATCGATCTGAAAACCCCCGGTATGGTGAGGGACATATGCTACACCGGCGGGAGCAGCGTCATAGCCGTCGGGGCGGGGATGATCCTGAAATACACCGATCCCAAGTTGGGATCGTCGATTTCCGTCCGGCCCCGTGCGATGTGCCCCGCGACCTGGGGGGATGTGAAAGGGAAGTGATAGATGTCTTCGCGAGCCAAGGGGTCGGAAGGGTGAGGAGGTTTGTAACCGGGGCGCTATAGGGGGTATAATTACCGGG
>QNBQ01000513.1 GCA_003645735.1 Candidatus Poribacteria bacterium | reverse complement strand
CGGGTTAAGGAGGTGGGCGGGGAGGTTGAGGATGAGCTTTCGGGGATCGATCCGGGGAGCTTCGAATACAGCCTGAACGGTGGGCCGTGGGTGAGGTTCGAAAACGACGCGGATCGACCGGGCGTTTGGGCGGATGTGGATGAGATACCGCCGCTCATCGGGGATGGCCGGTTCAGGCTGAGGGTCAGGGTTAAGGACAGGGCCGGCAACGCGGGGGTCTCTGAGGAGGTTCCCATCTCGGCTGACGCGAGGCCCCCGGTCGCTTTCATCTCCAGCCCTACCCATCCGGAACAAAACGCTTGGTATTCCAAGCGGAGGGTCGAGTTCACGATAAGCGGCTGGGACGGGGGATCGGGCCTGGCCGGCTACAGCTTCGCCCTCGATAGATCCCCCGATACGGTTCCGGAGGAGGCGATCACGCTCCGCCCTGAGACGCGTAAGCTCGAATTCGAACTCGCCGATGGGACCTGGTTCCTCCACCTCCGACCGGTCGATGAGGCGGGCAACTGGGGCGAGACGGTCAGTTTCAGGGTCAACATCGACTCGACGCCTCCCCGGGCGAGGATCGAGCTGTTGACGCCGAAGCTCGACATCTCAAAGGGGGAGCTGAGGTTAGAGCGGCCCGCCGATCGGCCCGTCCTGAGGCCCGGCCCAGCCGAGGTGATCCTGACCTTGACCGAGAAGCTGACCGAAGGGCCGAGGCTGTTCATCAGGTTCGGGAACGCAGCAGAGCGGGTGACGCTCGAAGGGGAGGGGTTGAGGTTCAGAGGGCGGATATACATCGATCTGGAGGCGCCGGAGGGGGAGCGGGAGTTCGTCGTCGAGGGAAGCGATAGAGCCGGCAATTCCGTCTCAATCGCCGGGGTGAGGAGGTTCCTCGTCAGGACATCCGTCGGGCCGGACGAGGAGGCCTTGATCGCCTCATGGGATCTCAAAGCAGCGCTTCTCATCCCCAAAGGGGCGGTCGAGGGCGAGGTCGAAGCGGAGCTGAGGCGTGAGGGATCGTGGTATAGGGCGGCGACGCATCCGGAGATCGTCTTCAAGAGGCCGGCGAAGGCGATCCTCCTAAGGGCGGACCCCCTGAGGAGGCCGTTCCTGATCTTCAACGACGGCGTCCGCAGCTTCAGGCTGGACGCCGAGGTGCGAAACGGGATGTTGATCGCGGAGATAGAGAGGCCGGGGCGCTTCTCCATCGGTTACCTCAAGCCGAAAAAGTTAGAGGTGAGGGCGGCGCCCAACCCGTTCACAACAGCCACTACCTTCTACATCTCCGGCGGGGCGAAGGAGGCCGTGATCAGGATCTTCAGGCCCGACGGGAAGCTGATCAAGACCTTGAAAGGGATGAGGAGCTGGGACGGGACGGACGAGGAGGGGAGGAGGGTGGAGAGCGGGATATACATCTACCAGGTGGAATCGGAGGGGCGGATCGCCAGCGGGACGGTCGTTTTCATCAGGTGAGGCTCACCCCTCGATTTCGAACGTCACGTAGACCGTCACCCTGACCTCCAGCGTCCCGGGCGCGATCGGGGTAGACGCCTCTTCGGGCACGCCTCCTTTGAAATATCGCTCCTCCTTCACCGGGAGGAAGACCGACTCGCTTATTATGATCGGCCTGCCGAGCTTCACCCCTCCCTCCTCCGCCAGCGCTTCGGCCTTGGCTTTCGCGTCCCGCATGGCTTTGACACGCGCCTCGGCCTGGAGCTCCGTCGGATCGTCTATGGTGAAGGCGATCGAGTTCACCCTCAACGCGTCCCCGCCGGCCTCGACGGCGTCGTCGACGATCCTCCCCACGGCGTCCAGATCCCTGACCTTCACGCTCACCATGTTCGTCACCTCATATCCCCTCAGGATCTGCTTCCGATCGACGTAGTCGTAGCGGGGCTGAATGGAGAAGCTTTTGGTCTGGATGTCCTCTTCGGCGACCCCGTTCGCCCTCAAAGAATCGATCACTCTACGCATCGCTTCAGCGGCGGCTCTCGTCGCCTCCTCGACCGATTTCCTCTCCACCGACACGCCCAGGCTCAGGATCGCCACGTCCGGCTTCCCGTAGGCGACCCCCGTGCCGACCACCTGGATCACGTCGGTCAACCGCTCCTCGGGAACCGTGACCTTAACTACGTCCTCGCACCCGAGGAGAAGCAGCCCTAAAAGCAAGGGGATCGCGATTGATTTAACCATCGTCTGACCTCCGAAAAATGGGGATAGAAAGCTCTGAGCAGGTAACGCAGAACCTCGCCCCGCGTTTACAGCCGTCCCCATCCGATCGAGCCTCACCGGTTGAACATCAGTTCCAACGGGAAGCGGTCTTGTCTCAGCGGAAGGGCCAGCTTCGCCCGAAGCCTCGCCGATTCGTAGACGGCCATCACCACCTCAAACCCTCTCAGGGCGTTTTCGCCGCGGAGCGGGTGGTGGGCGCCTTCCTTGACCGTCCGAGCGAACAGGCGGTAGCCGTATGTGATCGGATCGAGTCCCTCACCTCCTCGGGGATATCATCCATGGGGACGGGACTCCAGCCGCTCGTCCCCTCGTTCCAGATCAGCAGCGGCGGATCGCTCCCGTCGCCGGGGTGCCACAGCCTCCCCCTCGTCCCG
>QNBQ01000512.1 GCA_003645735.1 Candidatus Poribacteria bacterium | reverse complement strand
GTATGGGCGATCATCTTTGTGACGATACTGGCGGCGATATTCGGAGGTCCTATCTTTGCTGAGTGGTGGAGACGGAGACAGGAGGAGAAATCAGAGCTGAGGAGAATAAGGGAGAGGGCGAGGATGGCCATGAAAGAACATCCAGAGTTTGCTGAGGCTTATAAGGAGGCAGGGTTGCTGTGAGGGTGGGGAGTAGGGGTGAAGTTAACATAATGGGAGGTTATCGGAAAAACGTGAGAAGGAAACTCACCGATGATACCAATGAAGAAAAGCTGATGGAGACCATCGAGGAATACATCGATGAGTTGGAGAGAGAGCTGACAGCCGAGGCGATGAGGTATCTCGATGTCATCGCCTTCGGAGCGGAAGAGGAGGAAGAGGATAAGAAACTGTATCTGGCTTTCCTCAACGAGAAACTTTTTGAACCCCACAGGCTTTATCCGCTCTACAGATCAACCGCGGAGGTAATTATCGAAATCATCGAGGCCGGCTTAGCAATTGAACCGTCAGAGGAAACGCAAATCCCATTCAGAGTTTTGACCCAGGAAGAGTTCACCGAGTATTTCAACAAACACCCCTCTTACCGCGAGAAGATTCGAGAATCGCAGGAGCTGGCTCGCAAGCTGGTGAGAGTTCTGTCCGGATTGGATCGGTTTGATAACGGTGAACTGGAAAGGCTTAAGGATATCTTGAACCGCTATAAGCTAAGGTGGGAGCTGGCCTACCGAGACGGAGAATTCAGGGTCTTCTCCTACCCGGACATCTACCAAGACCCCCTCTCTCTGTGGGCAGACCATCTTATCTTGCAAATCATAGTTACTGTTTTCGGACGAGGAATCTTGATCAGAAAATGTGCCGCATGGGACTGCCCCGTTTACTTTATACCTACTCGCAGCGATCAGATATACCACACGCCTAATTGTGCCAAGCGAGCGTGGAAACACAGAAGAAAAGCGGGAAAATGGGAAGAGGTAGCGAGTGCCAGAAAAGGCAAGGGGAAGCGAACGATAAGACGGTGTCAAACTCAGGAAACGTCTACTTAGCAAGTATGATGGGAGGCGAAAGTTTTCCATAAAAGGCTTGACATCTTTCGTCTGATATGGTAAAATTTTGCGACCCCCTGGGGCAAAGGGGGTCAAATGATCTCACAAGGTGAGTGAGTCATGCGATTATTGGCAATAGAAATTATACCATCCAATCCTTCAAATTTCAAAAGCACTCATAGCTTATTTTCTCATCATTCTCATTTTCCCTACCTCCCCTTCTCCACCGAGATCGCCGGGGAGCGATCCAAATCCAAACAGTTTGCAAGGAGGGGTGCCCATGCAGATTAGCGAATTTCTTCGACGATTGGAGTTAGCCGGCTGTCAACCCCGCCGGGTCGGGAAAGGGTGGCAGGCGTTGTGTCCGGCCCACGCAGATTCGAACCCATCACTGTCTATCGACGAGGGCGCGGATGGCAGGGTGTTGATCCACTGCCACGCGGGTTGCGGGTGGCAGGACGTGTTGGAGGCACTTGGGTTATCACCGCGGGATCTGTTCCCACAGTCGAATCCATTTGGGGATAGTTTTATTACAGCCAAACGGGCGAAGCCAAGGCGAAAGTCAGATTCCCGCTCTCCCCTCCCTGAGGAAGAGGCGGAGCTTCGAGACAAGGTTTATCAGGAACTGATTTCTTCTCTCACCCTTGAGCGGAGACATGTGGAGCATTTGTTAAGCCGGGGTTTGACTGAGGAGGAGGTCGAGTTGCTTAAGGGGCGTGGATATAGATCTCTCCCCGCCGAT
This sequence comes from Candidatus Poribacteria bacterium, assembly GCA_003645735.1. Lineage (GTDB taxonomy): Bacteria > Poribacteria > WGA-4E > B28-G17 > B28-G17 > B28-G17. Next base: position 810 of record QNBQ01000512.1, on the reverse strand, counting down.
GCGCTTGAGAGGTTCAAAATCGCCAAAAAGCTCGCGGAGATCTTCAGAGGGGATCTACTGAGGGTGCCCGGTTTCTACCTGACAGAAAACCTTCAGCCGATGTTCCCTGGGTTTAAAGGAGGCCTCCTTATCCCTATCCGCGACGTAAAAAATCGGATCGTGGGTTGCCAGGTGAGACGAGATGAAGCGGAAGAGGGAGGGCGGTATTGCTGGTTCTCAGCTACATCCAGGGGGGGAATTAGCTCAGGAGCCCTGATCCATGTCGCCATCCCGGAGGATCCCCCGCCTGAGGGGGGATGGAGGCGGGTGTGGGTTGCCGAAGGGCCTTTGAAAGCGGATATTGCCGCCTTGCGGTTGAAGGAGCCGGTAATTGGGATTCCGGGTGTCTCAACATGGAAGGCTGAGGGGATTGATTCGATTCGGTTCTACTTGGGTGCCCGAGAAGTGGTGATCGCGTTTGATGCCGACGCCGAGGTAAATGAATCAGTTAGAGCACAGCAGTGTCGGTTAGCTGATGAATTATTGTCGTGGGGTGCGAGAGTTCTAATCGCCGAGTGGGATCTCTGTGACGGCAAAGGTCTCGACGATCTCCTTGTTGGCGGAGGCTATCCGAGGCTGAAACCCTTCAAAAGGGCACCAGATCTCTCGAAAGTTCGTTCTGATGCCGTCAGGACATGTGAGCCGCCTCCAAAATGTGAGGATCCCGTCGAGGCGACTCCGGAGCTGATAGAGAGGCTCCGCGATGAGATAAGCCGTGTGGTTCGGGAGTATGTTGAAGATCCTCGGGGAGAAATCCTCCTCGTCAGGGGT
>QNBQ01000511.1 GCA_003645735.1 Candidatus Poribacteria bacterium | reverse complement strand
TGTGGCTGTTACTTATGATGGCAAAAAGATGCGATTATATCGCGACGGCAAACAGGTAGCGGAGGGAAATTGGCCGGGGAAAATAGATATAAACACCGCTAACCTTTACATCGGAGCCGAGTCGGACGGAGCCAAACCGGATGCAAGGCACGGTCGGTTTAAGGGGATAATAGACGAGGTGATCGTCGCCAATCGTCCGTTCTCAGAGGATGAGATCAGGGAATATATGGCGGGATTTACCCCTGTCACCTCAAAGGGGAAGCTCACCTTGATGTGGGGTGAGATCAAGGTGGGTTGGAGTTGGTGAATCACCATCGCTCTCCGAAATATCGTCACTTTGATCCTTTTATCCTCCACCGGTAGCGTATCGAGGTAGTAAACGTGAACTAGTGCTCGACCACAGAGATTATTGGTGATATAAGCGATGAAGCTTCTTTCGAGCCTTCTGAGTGGTGAAACGCCACTTCACAGTCGCACAAGCCTCATTTCTAGCCTCCGCCCACCTTTCAACCTCCTCCCTCAACCCCTCTATCTCCCCAATACGCCTGGAAAGACACTGACGGGACAAAATGGAAAACTCTATCTCCGCCATGTTCAACCAGCTGCTATCACCTCAGCTTCAGGGAAAAGCTCATCAACCACCCACTTCATGAAGCGAGCGAATTCCTCCCCTCTTCTGCGCATCACCTTCACCCATCTTCTCCCCTTATGAGGCTGAAATGCCAAAAACAAGTTGCACGTCCCACACCGCCGGTATTCGTAATCGAATCTTCTGGGCCTCCCCTTCTTCAAGGGACGCTCATCGAAACAGATAAGGGGTCTTTTGGGATCATAAGGCTGGGCATAGAGATCCAGAACATCCTCATACACCACTGCTTTTTCTGCCAGGGTTTAAGCCTGCTTTTTTGAGAACTGCCAGAAGCTGCATAGTCCAGCACTCTCTCCCCTTGGGAGGGTCGCTGCATGCAAGGGCGATAAGAAAGGCTTCTCCTTTCTCATCCAGTTTCGGTTTTGCTCCGGGGCGGGGACGGTCGTTCAATGCGGCTTCAAGCCCTTCTTGGGCGAACCTCTTCCTGATGTTGCGAACTGTTTGCTGGCAGACTTTTAAAACATCTCAGAGGGGAGGAGTATTTTGTTGGTCTGTGAGGGTGACTAGGCATTTCTTTGGTCTGCCCATTTTCCTTCCTCCTCGCAGGTGTGGAAGGAAGGATAAAAGGCTAGATGGGACCAAGCGAGAAGGGCGCGGAATCCCGCTCCCCTTCCGAAGGGAAGCCCTGTCAACTTCTCTAGCGACACAGCTTCACCTTGCCCCAGGCCGTCGCTAGCTTCCCCTGTGGTTTCACGGGAAGCAGCCTGCCCTCCATAGCCGCTTTGATCTCCTCCTCGTTCAGCGCTCTGCTCCAGATCCTCACCTCATCGATCACGCCTTTCCACGCCTGGGCGTATCCCTCGTTCAGAATCCCTATCCACAGCTGTTGCTCGCCGAGGTTCACGGATTCATGTGGATGCCACTTCACCGCCTCCAGCTTGCCGTTAATATACAGTTTCTGCCTTTCCTCCTTCGGCGCCTTGCCATCGAAAACATAGGCGATATGATACCATTTCTTGTCCTCAAGCACCGTTGAGGAGATTATCTGCAGATCGGCCTGGGCGTTCACCCTCCCATATATCTTCTTGCCTTTCCATGAGAACAGATTGTACACATCCCCCGGCTGGCCCCATCCCTTTCTCTTGGAGACAATGCCCCTGGGCAGATCATCGGGGCTGTATGGTTTCACCCAAGCCTCTATGGTCAAAGCCTCCATCCCCTCGAGCTTACCGGCGTGCGAGACCTCGATGTAATTTTTATTCGTGCCGTCGAACTCGACCGCTTGGCCGATCTTCCCCTCGACCCACTTGAGCGTGCCCTTTATCTCCACATCGGCCGGGTCAGGGGATCTGTCTTTCACAACGCCTGGGCCGTCGTCAAACGATAGGTATAAAACGAGCTCCTCCTGAGACGCCATCCCCTCAAGGAACAGCGCTGTTGAAAAGACAAGAACTGATATTGAAACGAACATCACCGGGTTTCTCATATGCCTACCTCCGTCACACCCGGTCCTCTCGGATTCACCTAGGATTATACGACCACCTCGAGAGTGTGTCAATATTTCCTTTATGTTGGAACTCATTGCAGAAATGGAGGGATGTGCTAATTTCTAACAACTTTGGAGGAGAAGAGATGGAATTCAGAGGCAGTTCATCCCCCTCACCTTCCAAAAGAGGGAGACCTCCAATAGATGCGTTCCCAATGAAAACGCCTGGATTCCCTTGTCAGCTGAGGAGATCAAAGGGCTAATGTCCTTGGATTTCTGAAGTTTGAGCGGCGCATTTTGAACTTGGCCGGAGAGGTATTCATCCCAGAGGCTGTGCAGGCCGAGCTTAGCTCGCTGATATCATCAGCCGTCTTTGCAGAGGCTGAGGTATCCCCAGAGGGTTTCTGATATCAGATAGCTCAGCTTTCCGTTCGCCTCCTCACCGGTCGAGCCCATAGGAGGAAGCCGAGCGGCGTCCCGGGCTTACATTCGGTTTGAAACAAATCCGGTTTTCAGATAAAATCAT
>QNBQ01000510.1 GCA_003645735.1 Candidatus Poribacteria bacterium | reverse complement strand
TCGACGGCCCCAGGCTGAAGGGGATAAAGGTGATCCAGGAGGACATGATCCGGGGGGAGATGATAAGGGACAAGGTGGACGGGGCGATCGTCCGCAAAAAGGTTATAAGGCACGATCCGATCAAACTCGCGGGCGTCATCGTCAGGATACTGAAGGGGGAGGTCTAAGGGCTGCTACCCCTCCATGATCTCCTTGCACGCTTTGAATATCCCCTCCTCATCTATCCCGCATATCCTGTGGAGGGTTTTCAGATCGCCGTGTTCGATGAACCGGTCGGGTATGCCGAGCCTCTTTATCCTCGCCGGAACGCCTCTGTCCATGAGCAGCTCGCACACGGCGCTTCCGAAGCCGCAGCTTAAGACGTGATCCTCGACCGTCACGATCCTGCCGACGGCCGATGCCAGGTCGAGTATCAGCTCCTCGTCCAACGGCTTCACGAACCTGGCGTTCACCACCGCCGCGCTTATGCCTATCCCCTCCAGCCTCTCCGCCGCCCTCAAAGCGGGATGGACCGTCCTGCCGATGGCCAGGATGACCACGTCATCCCCTTCCCTCAGAAGCTCCCCCTTTCCTATCGGGATGAGCTGGGGCTCTCCTTCAAGCGGCACCCCCTCGCCCCTTCCCCTCGGGTATCTGAGGGCGATCGGACCGTCGTGTTCCAGCGCCGTCCTCAGCATATGCCTCAGCTCGTCCTCGTCCTTGGGCGCCATTACGACCATGTTCGGTATATGCCTCAGATAGGCGAAGTCGAACACGCCGTGATGCGTCGGCCCGTCCTCACCCACAAGCCCCCCTCTGTCGAGGGCGAAGACCACGTGCAGGTTCTGGAGGCAGACGTCGTGCTCGACCTGGTCGTAGGCCCTCTGGAGGAAGGTGGAGTATATGGCGACGACCGGCTTGAACCCCTCAACCGCCAGCCCGGCGGCGAACGTCACAGCGCACTGCTCGGCTATCCCGACGTCGAAGCATCTATCGGGGAACGCCTCCTTGAACTTGTCCAGGCCAGTCCCGGTCGGCATGGCGGCTGTTATGGCGACGATCCTGTCGTCCCTCCTGGCCAGCTCTATAAGCGTCTTGGAGAAGACCTCCGTGTAGGTGGGGACATCCCTCCGCTCAACCGGCCTGCCCGTTTCGATGTCGAACCCGCTTACGCTGTGGTATGCGGTGGGGTGTTGTTCGGCGAACCTGTAGCCCTTCCCCTTCTTGGTCAGGACGTGCACCAATATCGGGCCCTCCATGTGTTTGACCCCTTCGAAGACGTCTATCATCTCCTCGATGTCGTGCCCGTCCACCGGCCCGAAGTATTGGAACCCCAGCTCCTCGAACAGCGTCCCCTCGCCCATGAGGTTGGCCAGCCTTCTGGCGACCCTCGCGGCGCCGGGCGAGATGCGCCTTATGAGCTCCTCGGTGTTCTCCCTGAAGAGCGCGTAGGCGCGGTTGACGACGATCCTGTTTATGTATTTGGCGATGGCGCCGACGTTGGGCGAGATCGACATCTTGTTGTCGTTGAGGATGACGATCAGATCCCGCTTCATATCGCCGGCGTTGTTCAGCCCCTCAAGCGCCATGCCGGTGGTCATCGCCCCGTCCCCTATGACCACGACCACCTTGAACGACTCCCTCCTCAGATCGCGGGCGGTCGCTATGCCGAGGGCCGCCGGGATCGACGTGCCGGCGTGTCCCGCCCCGAAAACGTCATACTCGCTCTCATCCCTCCTGGCGAACCCGCTCAGGCCGCCATACCTCCGTATGGTGGGGAACAGATCCCTCCTGCCGGTGATTATCTTGTGCGCGTAGGTCTGGTGGCTGACGTCCCAGATGATCCTGTCGTATGGCGCGTCGAAGACCCTGTGGAGGGCTATGGTCAGCTCGACCACCCCCAGATTGGATGCCAGATGGCCGGGGGTGTTGGCCATAACCGAGATTATGTAGGCCCTGATCTCCTCGGCCAGGACCTTCAGCTCCTCGATGGAGAGGGATTTCAGGTCTTGAGGCGAGTTTATCCTCTCCAAAACCATGGCTTAAAATGTCCGCTCTACCATGTAAAGCGCCCAGGTTTCGAGAAGCTTTTTGTATTTCGAGTCGGGAATCTTCTCGAGGTAGGCCAGGGCGTCCTGGATGTAGAGACGGGCTATCTCGGCGGTGTAATCCACCCCTCCCAGATCCCTGAGCATCTTGATCACCTTCTCTATATCCGCCTTCTTGGCCTTGGGATTGCCGACCACCGACATCATGAACTCCCTCTGCTGAGGGGTGGCGTTTTGATAGGCGTGGTAGAGTATGAGCGTCCGCTTCCCCTCCCGGATGTCCGATCCGACCGGCTTGCCCAGCTTCTTCTCATCCCCCACAAGCCCCAGGATGTCGTCCTGGAGCTGGAAGGCCGTGCCGCATTTTCCGGCGAAGCTGGATATGGCCCTGACGTATTCGTGATCGGGATCGGTCGTGTTCAGCCCTATCATCGCGCCCGCCTTGCCGGCGAACTCATAAAGAACCCCCGTCTTCTTCCAGAGCATGTCGAGGATATCGGTCTCGGTGAGCGATTCTATCGGCATCTTCGAGTATTGGATGTCCCTCAGCTCCCCGTCTATGAGCAGGCTCAAAACCCTCATCTCCGAGTCCCTTATGAGGTA
>QNBQ01000509.1 GCA_003645735.1 Candidatus Poribacteria bacterium | reverse complement strand
GCGGCGAAGGTCATCACCAGCCCGATGAAGTTGCCGACTTTGTGGAAGTGGACGGCCAGCCCCAGGAAGATGGCCGCCTCGGAGTATCTGTCGACGACCGAGTCGAGAAGCGCCCCCGACGACTTCTTCAGCCCGCTCTGTCTTGCCGCCGATCCGTCCAGCATATCGAAGCTCCCGCCCGCGAGGATGAGCAGCCCGCCTGTCACCAGCCTGGAAAGCCCCAGGGCGATCCCTGTGACGATGTTCACCCCGAACCCGGCGATCGTCAGCATGTTGGGGGTGACGCCCAGCCTCAGCAGGGCGCGGGCGACCGGATCAACCACATAGCTGAACCAATGTCTCAGCTTCGCCTGATACTCCATAGCCGTTTATCTTCCCTCGATGAAGGCTTCCGTCATCTCCTTGGCGACGGGATCGGGGTATTGTATGGGCGGCGATTTCATGAAGTAAGCGCTCGGCCCGTAAAGCGGCCCGCCTATCCCCCTGTCCAGGGCCAGCTTGGCGCACCTTATCGCATCGATGACGACGCCCGCCGAGTTGGGCGAGTCCCACACCTCCAGCCTCAGCTCTATCGTCAGCGGCACTCCGCCGAACTCCGTTCCCTCCATCCTCAAGAAGCAGATCTTCCTATCGGCCAGCCATGGGACGTAATCGCTGGGACCGATGTAGACGTTATCGGGGTGCACCTCGTAATCGAGCTGGGATACGACCGCGTCGGTCTTCGATATCCTCTTCGAGACCAGCCTCTCCTTCTCCAGCATGTTTTTGAAGTCCATGTTGCCGCCCACGTTCAGCTGGTAGGTCCTTTCGAGCTTAACTCCTCTGTCGTTGAACAGCTTGGTCAGCACCCTGTGCACTATGGTCGCGCCCACCTGGGACTTGACGTCGTCCCCTATCAGGGGAACCCCCGCCTTCTCGAACCTCTCCTGCCACCTCTTATCCTTGGCGATGAAGACGGGCATGCAGTTGACGAAGGCGCAGCCAGCCTTGAGCGCCTGTTCGGCATACCACCTGGTCGCCTCCTCGCTGCCCACTGGCAGGTAGTTGACGACCACGTCCACCTCCCTCTCCCTCAGCACGGCGGCGACGTCGACCGGCTCCTCGTCCGATTCCTCGATCGTCTCCCTGTAGTATTTCCCCAACCCGTCGAGGGTCGGGCCGCGCTGGACGATCACGCCGGTTTTCGGGACGGCGGCGAACTGGATGGTGTTGTTGGGCGGGGTGAAGATGGCGTCCGCCAGATCCTTGCCGACCTTGTTTTTGTCGACATCGAAGGCGGCCACCGGCTCGATGTCGCTGACGTGATACCCTCCCAGCACGACGTGCATCAGCCCCGGCACGAACTCGTCCGGCTTGGCGTCCTTGTAGTAATGGATTCCCTGGATCAAGGCCGAGGCGCAGTTCCCAACGCCTATGATGGCTAAGCGGATCTTGGGCATGGAATACCTCCTGACCCGATGAGCTCTGGTTTTAGTTTAGCATATGCGCTCCCCCCGTTCAAGCAGGAGGGCCTTTTCAAGCTCCTTAAGCTCCACGGGCCTCGCTGCTTTGAGCATCAGCCTCTCGATCTCCCCCAGCTTTCCACCGAGGGAGAGCGAGTAAACGGGAACCTCGGCCGAGAGGAGCGATTTAAACAGCTCCTCGGCGAAATGGATCAGGTCGTGGGAGGGCTTCCCCGGGGAACGCTCGCCTTTGGCTCCGACGACGATCAGCACCGGGCATCCCAGCTTCTCGGCCAGCTTGACCATCCTGATCCCCTTCCTGAAGGCCGCCTCGGGGTGGGGGGTTTGTTCGGGGTTGAAGGCTATTACCACCGCCCTCGCCCTCCCCACCCGCGCCAGCCCCGTGATCAGCTTCTTGTCCTCCCACTGTATCCTATCCCCGCAAAGCTCCCGAAACCAGTCGAAGATCGAGCTCAGCTCCTCCAGCATAGTCGTCGCCTCCCGAGCGGAAAAAGAAAGGGGGCGGGCTCTCAGGAGCCCGCCCCCTCTCGTTTGAAAGCCGGATTTTCAGGCTTGGGTTCTCCCTCAGTCCGCCAGCGAGCTTACGGTGGCCCAAGCGATCGCCCCGGCCAGCGCGGTCAGGAAGGCGAACAGCTTCTTGTTCTTAGAGGGTTTCTCATGCGGCCACTCGGCCCTCTTTATCTTCTCGTTCAGCTCCGAGAGCCCCTTCTCCAGCGAGTCGATCCTCTTCGACATCGACCCCATCTCCTCCCTCATCCTCTCCAGCTCGCGCGCCTTATCGGCTATCTCGGCCATGCGGGAGTTTATCATCTCCTCCATGGCGGCGATCTTCCTCTGGAGCTTCTTATTGGCGTTGAACAGGTCGGTCAGCTGAGCCACGCTGGCCTCCCTGACCTGCGCCATCGATTTGCGCATCTCCTCGGCGGACCTCCTCGACTCGGCCACCTGCGCCCTCATCCTCTCCATCGACCTCTTCACCTGATCCATCTTCTCCCTGTTCCTCTCGAGCGTTCTTTTCAGCTCCTTGTTCTGCGCCCTCAACCTGATCAGCTCCTTCCTCATTTTCTCCAGCTCAGCGGCCGCCTTCTCGAACTTCTCCGCCATCGCTTTATAGCTCTCCCTCAGCCTGGCGAGCTCCTCCTCCATCGCCTCCCTCATCTCCTTGGC
>QNBQ01000508.1 GCA_003645735.1 Candidatus Poribacteria bacterium | reverse complement strand
GTCCGTTCTGGAGGAGGATGTCAAGAGGATCGAAGAGCTTTACAGGGACAAAGGGTTCGCGTTCGCCAAGGTGGAGAAGGTGGAGAAGCTCTTCTCCGAGGACGGGGGGAGCGTCACGGTCAGAATAAAGATCAGGGAGGGCAAGCAGTTCAGGATAAGGAGATACGACATAGAGGTGAACCCGCAGGGGGAGAGGATCTTCAGCGAGGATGAGCTGAGGTCGCGCCTGAGCCTGGACGTGGGGGATATCTTCAACAGGGAGAAGCTCCAGGAGGACATCGCCTCGCTCCAGCAGGCATACGCCGATAAGGGATACATAACCACAGAGATCATCCCCGACGTGAGGTTCAACGAGGAGAAGGGGTATGTGGACATCAAGCTGACGGTGAACGAGGGCAGGCTGGTGCTGATAAACAAGGTCGAGATAACGGGGCTTGAGCGGACGAAGGAGGAGGTGATAAGGAGGGAGCTCGAGAGGCTGGATATCAAGCCCGGAAAGCCCTTCAACGTCCAGAACATCCGCAAGGCCCGCCAGAGGATCTTCTCGCTGGGCCCGTTCATAAGGGGCGTCGACTTCATCCCCGGCCCGGCCCAGGGGGATAAACGCGACCTCATCGTCCAGATAATCGAGTCGCCCCAGGCCGGCTCCTTCGGCATAGGAGGGGGTTACAGCAGCCAGGACGGGCTTTTCGGCTTCGCCGAGATAAGCCACAACAACCTCTTCGGCAGGGCTTACAGGGTTCACTTCAAAGGGGAGATAGGCCTCCGCAGGAGAAAGATCGCCCAGTTCATCTTCAGCACCCCCTGGATCCTCAACTCCCCCACCTCGCTCACACTCTCGCTTTACAACACCCAGAGGGAGAGATATCTCTTCTACTTCGGCAGCCGAACCCGAACCTACACCGACAAGAGATACGGCGGCTCGATAACCCTGGGCAGATCGATCACGAGGAACGTGGATCTGTCGGTCAGGTTCAAGGACGAGATGATATCGGCTGAGATCCCGGAGGAGTTCAGCGAGATATATCGGGGGTATGAGAGGAGGGAGACGAGGAGCTTGACGTTTTATCTGACGAGGGACACGAGGGACTTCCTGACGAGCATGTTCGACCCCAGCGGCGGGTCGATGAACGAGTTCTCGGTGGAGTTCTCCGGACTGCTGGGCGGCGGGGAGAGGATGAACAGGTTTCAGAGGTTCACATATGAGGGGGCGTGGTTTTACAACCCGTTTTGGAAATTCGTGTTGGCGGCTCACCTCAAGATCGGTTATTTGAGGGCCGGGCCGCTTGAGACGCAGGAGGACAAGATGAGGCAGCTCGGGCTGATCTACGAGAGATACTTCCTCGGCGGGGCGGATACGGTCAGGGGCTACGACGACTTCACGATCGTGCCCGAGGGGGATGAGGTGATCTCGAGCATGTGGGGCGGCAACAAGATGTTCTACCTGAACCTGGAGTGGAGGTTCCCGATAGTCGAGACGGTGAGGGGAGTTCTCTTCTTCGACATGGGCCAGACCTGGAACGAGAGGACGGGGACGTTGAGGGATCTGATACGGGATTTCAGGCCCCGCAAAAGCGTCGGGGTCGGCCTGAGGTTTGAGATGTTCGGCATGCTGGCCCGGCTGGAGTATGGATACGCCCTCGACAGGGATCTGGGCGCCGGCAGGCTGGCGCCCAGGGGCAAGTTCCACTTCACCATAGGGCCGGCTTTCTAAAAGTTTAACGAAAAGGAGGAGGTTTTCATGTCGAAGAGAAAGGTTTGGACGATGGCGATAATCGCCTCGGCGGCCATAGCAGCCATCGCCTGGGCGGCCTCCCTCCAGAGCGGCGCCGGGCTTAAGGTGGCGGTGGTGGACGTTCAGACCGTTTTCGATAAATACCTGGGGACGGCGGCCGCACAGGCGAAGCTTGAGGAGGAGATAAGGAAGCTGGAGGAGGAGGGGAAGAAGAAAAGCGAGGAGCTGAGGGTTCTGCAGGAGAAATACGACAAGCAGCGGATCTTCATCGACGACAAACGGAAGGAGCAGGAGATGCTCCAGCAGATAGAGCGCAAGAGGCAGGAGATCCAGCAGTTCATAGAGGAGGGGCGCGCCAGGCTGGAGGCCAAGAGAAGGGAGCTGAGCGAGCCGATCATCAAGGAGATAGACGCGATGATCCAGGAGATAGCGGCCAGGGAGGGGATCGACCTGATCTTCGAGAAGAGCGCCCTCCTCTACTTCAAGCCGGAGCTTGAAATCACAAACGCCGTCATAAAGGCGCTCAACGAGAAATACCTCAAGGAGCATCCTCAGGAGAAGGAGGGTCAGGGGAGCAAATGAAGCTGAGGGAGATAAGCGAGCTGATAGGAGGGGAGCTGGTCGGCGACGGGGAGGTGGAGATCACAGGGGTCGCGGGCATAAGGGAGGCCGGGCCCGGCGACATCACCTTCTTAGCCAACCCCAAATACAGGTCCGAGCTGGAGAGAACGAGGGCCTCGGCGGTGATCGTGGGCAGAGATGTGGAACACTGCTACGGCAAACCGTTCATCAGGGTCGATAACCCGTTTTATGGGTTCGCCAGGGTCCTGGAGCTGTTCGCCCCTCAGCCCAAGAGGCTGACCCCCGGGGTCGACCCGCTGGCCGTGCTGGGCAGAAACGTCAAG
>QNBQ01000507.1 GCA_003645735.1 Candidatus Poribacteria bacterium | reverse complement strand
ACGACCGTTGAGATGAGCCACTGGGGGGATATAGACGGATCGGTTAAGCTGTTGGCCGCCTTCCTGGAGAGGGCGCATGAAGGGGAGTTCAGATACGAGGAGTGAGGGGCGATGAGGGGGTTTCCCTCGGATGAGGAGCTGATGAAGAGGTGTAAATCGGGCGATCTGAGCGCCTTCGAGCTGCTGGTGCTCAGGTATAAGGACGAGGTGATGAACTTCATCTATCACGTGATCGGGGATTATCACAGGGCGGAGGATCTGTGTCAGGAGACGTTCATAAAGGTCTTCGAGAACGCCGGGAATTACAGGCCCAGGGAGCGGTTCAGGAGCTGGCTTTTCACCATAGCCGTCAACCTGTGCAGGAACGAGCTGAGGTATAGGGCGAGGCATAAAGCCGCCTCGCTCGAGGATCTGCTTCAGGCCGACCCTCTATCCGAGCGTTTCCTAATCGACCGGGCCGATACGCCCGATATGATTTGTGAGAAGAAGGAGAGGGAGGAGATCGTCCGGCGCGCCATAGAGAGCCTGCCGGAGAGCCAAAGGATGGCGCTTGTGTTGAGGGAGTATGACTCGCTCAGATACGATGAGATAGCCTCCGCGCTCGGGTGTTCCGTTTCGGCGGTCAAATCGCTGATCCACCGGGCGCGGCAAAATTTGAGGAAGGTTCTGCTGAAAGCGGGCCTGGGGGAGGGATACAATGCCGGGATATAGGCTCAAATGCGAGGAGGTCAGGGAGGAGCTCTCCGCATATTTGGACGGGGAGGTTCCGATCTGGAAGCGGGGGCTTATAAGGTGGCATCTTATGAGGTGTCGCGATTGCGCCGCCGAGGCGTTCGAGCTGAGGATGGTCTCCAGGGCGCTCAGAGCGTGGGGGGACGTGACGGCCCCCAGAAGCGTGGTGGAGAACGTCATGAGGGCGGTGAGGCTGAGGAGAAGGAAGATGGAGGAGGAGAGGGCGAGGTTGATCGCGAGGATCCTGAGGATAGCCGCCCCCGTGGCCGCCGGGGTCATCGCCCTGCTCTGGATCACGCTCCTGCCCGCCTTCTACCTGTCATATGAGAGGGGGAAGGTCAGGCCGCTGAGGGATGAGCTCGTGACGGTCAGGGTCATACCGCAGTCGGAGCTGGAGCAGCTCGTCGAGGGGAGGATGTTTTGAGGGATGGCCGAGCTGAGCCTTGTCCTCAGCCTCATAGCCCTCCTGCTTTCGGTGTCGAAGTGGGTTTACGATCTGCTAAGGAAACCTTCCGGCATCCCCTCCCGAGCGTCCCACCTCAGGATAGAGCCGCTGGCGAGGGGGGTCAACTGCTTCGTCAGCCGGGGCGGCTACACGCTCTTCTTCGTCTCCTTCAGGGCATACAACGACAGCGATCAGAGGCCGGTCACGATCGACAGATGCGATCTGAAGGTGAGGATCAAAGGCAGGTGGAGGAGGACGAAGCTTTACGAAGCCCCTCAGGCGGAGCTTTTCCCGAGCCTGGTGCGCAACAGCCTGCCCTTAACCATAAAGCCGTCGGAGTTCATCGATCTGTTCGAGGTCTTCCAATACGACGCGCTGATGAGCTCAACTGAGGTGAAGATCAGGGTGGAGTGCAGGGAGAAGGATGGGGGGATCGTCAGCTACGAGCAGAAGGTGTTTCACAGGACGGACAACCGGCCCGTCTTCGACATCCTATTCAGGACGCTGGGGGTTTAAGCCGCCCAGCGCATCCTCTCCTTCTTCCTCTTCCTCTCCCGCTCGTTTATCCATTCGACGGCGTAATGGATCAGGTTCTCCATCATCGGGGCGTTGAGCCGGACGTTGTCGACCGTCTCGTTTTTGAGGGCGGTGAGGATGACCATCCCCCTGCCGTATTCGAGCTTCAGGATGGCGGCCGCCTCCCTTCCATCGAACTTGACGGTGGCCAGAACCTCGTAGTTATCGCTCCATTTGATCCACGGATCGGTCAGCGCCAGGTGGCCGGGCTTTATCCTGTTGGGCTTGCGGAACAGCTTGCCGGCTTTGAGGGTGGGATCGAACTCGTTGAGCTGTTCGGATCTGCGGCCCTCCACCGGCTCGGGCAGCCAGGTCATTCTGGCCGATCTCTTGGGCCTGCTCCTCTGGCCCATGGCTATCAACACCCCGCCGTCGGCCACGAAGCTCTTGAGCTTCTTCTCGATCTCGTAATTGAACTGATACCTGTCGTTCGACGCCTCGGCGTATCCTATCCAGAGGATATCGGCCTTGTTCAGCCTGGGCAGCTTTTTATCGGAGGTCCTCTCGAAGACGATCTTCCTGTTGCCCACGTATTTGACCTGCTGCTGGAGGACGGGGAACTCCAGGTTGTATGAGTTGCCCGTCAGCACCAGGACCTTAACCGGCAGCCCGATCTCCCTCGGCTTATACTTGCCCTTTCCGGCCCAGGCCAGGGGGAAGTAGAGGAGGTTTGGATGAGGCCGCCTTATGGTCGGGTCGGCGGTCAGCAGCTTGAGGAGAACCATTTGGGCGACCATCGCGCCCGATCTGGAGTTGGCCTTCCCGTTGAACAACCCTCCCAGCGGCCTCAGCCTGGTGTCCCCCTCCTGGAAGATCCTCTCGACTTCCCACCTCAGCGCGTAGGCCTGGGAGATCTCCTTCAGATCCATCCTCTCCTTGTCCAGGTT
>QNBQ01000506.1 GCA_003645735.1 Candidatus Poribacteria bacterium | reverse complement strand
TCCTTGCGCAGGTAGAAATACTCCGTCCTGTAAAGCCCTATCCCCTTGGCGCCGTATCGTTTGAGGGCGGCCACTTCCTCGGGGAACTCGATGTTGGCCGAAAGCGTAACTTCATGGCCGTCCAGGGTGACGGCGGGCAGCTCCCTTATCGACTCCAGCTCCCTTTCGTGCTCGACGAACCTGGCCCGCATCGCCTCGTATTTGGCCACCGTCTCCTCGTCCGGGTTGATGATCACCTCGCCGTGGTTGCCGTCCAGGATTATGAGGTCGCCGGTGGAGACCCGCGAGGTTATATCTCCGAGGCCGACGACGGCGGGTATCTCAAGCGATCTGGCCAGTATCGCCGTGTGCGAGATACGGCTGCCCATGTCGGTGGCGAAGCCCATCACCTTCTCCCTGGGCAGGAGGGCCGTGTCGGAGGGGGTCAGGTCGTGGGCGACGATTATGACCTTTTCGGGCAGATGTGAGAGCTCCGCCCTCCTCTCCCCTTTGAGGTGGGCCAGCAGGTGTCTGGCGACATCTCTGACGTCCGCCGCCCTCTCCCTCAGGTATTCGTCCTCCACCTGCGACAGCACCTCGGCCAGCTCCTCCCCCACCTTGGCCACCGCCCACTCGGCGTTGACCAGGTTGTCCCTTATCTCCGTCAACACCCTGTCCAGGAAGAGGGGATCCTCCAGCATGAGCAGGTGTGCCTGGAAGAGGTCGGCTGTCGGGGATTTCTCGTATGAGGAGAGCCGCTCGTGTATCTCCTGGAGCTTCTGCCTTGTGGCGTCGATGGCGTTTTTCAGCCTCTCCACCTCCGCCTCTATCTCCTCAGGGGTTATGGGCCGGCGGATGACCTCCACCTCCTCCTTGAACAGGAAGGCCTTTCCGATCGCTATCCCGGGGGATGCTGCTATCCCCTTCAGGACCTCCATATCTTCCTCACTCCTCGCCGAACTTCGAGCTTATAAGCTTCTCCAGCCTGTCGACGGCTTTTTCGGCCCCTTCCCCTTCGGCGATGATCGTCAGGGTGGTCCCCTTGCCCGCCGCCAGCATCAGCACCCCCATTATGCTTTTGGCGTTCACCTTCATCCCGTCCCTGACCAGGTAGATGTCGCACGGGTATTTGTTGGCCTCCTTCACCAGCATGGCCGCCGGCCTGGCGTGGAGGCCCAGTGAGTTCGTTATGGTCACTTTCCTCTCGGCCCTTTCCGGCTTATCGGCCATCCTCCGCCCCCTCCTCCGACTGCTTCGAGATCGCCAGGCATTTGGCCGTGGCGTCCAGAATCCCCTGGCGCCCCGCCTCCAGGACGACCTCGGCGAGCTTCTCAAGCGGGAGGATATCCTTGTAGGTTATGGCCTTGAGCAGCATCGGCATGTTGAGGCCCGTCAGCACCCTTACCTCGGCCTTCCCGGCCAAGCTCAGGGCCACGTTACACGAGCTGCCGCCGAAAAGCTCGGCCAGGATGAGGACGCCGTCCACGTCCTTAAGCTCCTCCAGCGCCTCCTCCATCCTCCGCTTTATCTCCTCGGCGGTGTAGCTTTTGAGTATATCCACCGCCACCACGCCCTCAAGCTTCCCCATGATATCGGCGGCGGCTTGGACGAAGGAGGAGGCCACCCTGCCGTGGCCGGTCACCACTATCCCCACCATCTCGGCTCACCATTCATCCGGCTCCTCTATCTCGCCGAGCTCCACCCCTTCCTGCATCTTCCTTATCAGCATCTCATCGAGCTGCTTCGCCGAGTAGATCCCCATCTTCTTGGCCCTTAGGTTCATCGCCGCAACCTCCACTATGATCGAGGTTATCCTCCCCGGCTTGACCGGTATCGTCACGTGCGGCAGCCTCTCGCCTAGGATGTAGTAGTAATCCTCCTCCAGCCCCGTCCGGTCCAGATCCTTCGCCTCCTCCCACTCCTTGAGCGTCACGACAAGCTCGACCCTCTTGCGGGATCTGACGGCGGTCACCCCGAAAAGCGTCACCACGTCGATTATCCCGACCCCCCTCACCTCCATGTAGTGGCGCATGAGCGGGTTGGGGCTCATCCCGAAGATCCGGTGTCCGGTCACCCTTTTCAGCAGCACGGCGTCGTCCGCCACCAATCTGTGCCCCCGCCTTATGAGGTCCAGCGCGCACTCGCTCTTGCCTATCCCGCTTTTGCCCAGTATCAGCACGCCTATCCCGTAGACCTCGACCAGATCGCCGTGGACGATCTCGTAGGGGCCGAACTCCTCCTCCAGGAAGAGGTGGAGCCTGCCGGTGAAGACGGGCGTCGGCAGCGAGCTTGAGAAGACCGGTATCCCGACCTGGTTCGCCTTCTCTATCAGCTCCTCCGGGACCGGAAGCCCCCTCGTGACCACTATGCACGGTATGTCGTAGGAGAGCATCCTGTCGAAGATCTCCCTCCGCTCCTGTGGGGAGAGTTTCTGGAGGTAGGAGATCTCGCCGTTCCCCAGAACCTGAACCCTGTCGTAGGCGAAGTAGTCGTAGTGGCCGCACAGAGCTAGCCCGGGCCGGTTCACCTCCGCCACCTCTATCCGCCTGTCCAGCCCCTCCTCACCGGCCACATGCTCCATCTGAAGCTCGTATTTCATCCTCTGATAAAGCTTCCTGACCGTTATGCTCTGAGGCATCTCCTCAATACTCCGGCTCGACCCACCC
>QNBQ01000505.1 GCA_003645735.1 Candidatus Poribacteria bacterium | reverse complement strand
GACCACAACGGCGTCGGTCGGCTTGATGTTCTTGAAGGCGTATTCGAACGCCTCGACCGGGTCGTTCCGCCCGGCGGCCATGATCTTGAAGGCCAAGAACGGCTTTTGAACCTCCCTTATCACCCGGCAGGCCCTCTCCCTGTCCTCGGGCAGGTAGACCTCGCCCCTCTTAGAGAGGTTGTAGAGGGAGAGCATGTAGAAATCGACCTCGAAGCCCTTCTCCTCGGCGTATCTGACCACATCGGGGTCGTGCGTCCCGAGCCCGGCGGTGAACCCCAGGTCGTGGATGAACTTCAAGCAATCGTTGACCTCGTCCAGCCTCCCCTCCCTGAACAGCCTGTCGGTCGAGCCGCCGTGGTGGTAGATGGCTATCGGGCCGTAGGAGGCTATCTGGCGGATGTTGTCCTTGGTGGAGGCCCTTTCGGGGGCGGTCTGGGCGATCCACTGTATCTTTCCCCCCTCAAGCCAATACTCGTTCAGCATCCGCATTATGTGGTTATCACCCCGCCCCAGGAAGGTGTTTATCCCCAGGCTCTCGCACTCCCTCAAGACCTCCTTGATCCTGGCCACGGTGTAGTAATCCCGCATCTCCTTGTTCATCTCGGGGGAGATGTGCGAGTGGCCGCTGAAGGGGTTGCCGCCGATTATCAGCCTGGAGACCTCATGCTTTCCCAGCCTCACTTTGGGCAGCATCTCACCTCCACCTCCTCCCCCTCGCCTCTGGTGAGGCAGATATGTTTGAGCCAGTTCTCATCGTCCCTTTCGGGGAAGTCGACCCTGTAATGCGCCCCTCTGCTCTCCTCCCTTTTGAGAGCGGCTGTGAGGATGAGCTTCGAGACCAGGAGCATGTTTTGAAGCTCGAACCTCCTCCTCTCGGGCGCCGAAGGGGAGTAATCGAGCATTCCCAGGTATTGGAGCGTTTTGGCCATGATCTTACCGTCCCGGACGATCCCCGCCGCGTCCCACATGAGGCTTTTGAGATCCTCCACGGCCTCGTCGAGATCGACCTCCCTCCCCGGCTCGACCCCTCTCTCGGAGAGCTTGATCCCGTCGAGATCTATCCTGTTTTCCGAGGCGAACCTCGCCGCCGACATCCCCGCCCTCCTCCCGAAGACGAGCCCCTCAAGCAGCGAGTTGCTGGCCAGCCTGTTGGCGCCGTGCACCCCCGTGCAGGCCACCTCGCCGCAGGCGAAAAGCCCTTTGATGTCCGTGGCGGCGTTCAGATCGGTTCTCACCCCGCCCATCATGAAGTGTGCCGCCGCCTGAACCGGTATCAAATCGGTCGTCACGTCCAGGCCGAACTCCAAGCAGGTTCTGTAGATCGTGGGGAACCTCTTCTTTATGAACTCCTTGCCGAGGTGGGTCATGTCCAGGAAGACGTAGTTCAACCTCGACCTCTGCATCTCCATCCAGACCGCCCTGCTGACTATGTCCCTGGGCGCGAGCTCCGCCCTGGGGTCGTATCTCGGCATGAACCTCTCGTTCCTGTCGTTCACCAGTATAGCTCCCTCCCCTCTGACCGCCTCCGATATGAGGAACCTCGGGGCGCCCGGCAGGAACAGGACTGTGGGGTGGAACTGGACGAACTCCATGTCCATAAGGACGCATCCCGCCCTGAAGGCCATGGCGTATCCATCGCCGGTGCAGACCTCGGGGTTGGAGGTGTATTTGTAGATCTGGCCCAGACCGCCCGTTGCGAGGATGACGGCCTGGGCGAGTATCACGACGATCTGCCCGTCGGGGTCGAGCGCCACAACGCCGCAACATCTGCCGTCGACCGTCAGCAGGTCGATGGCGAAGGTGTGCTCCATCACCTCGATGTTCGGCTTCTCCAGCGCCCTCCTTATCAGGACGTTCTCCGTCTCCTCGCCGGTCGCGTCGCCTTTGGCGTGTATGATCCTCCGCCTGCTGTGCGCCCCCTCTATCCCGAAGGCGAGCTTATCCCCCTCCTTATCGAAGTTGGCGCCCCAGTCCATCAGCTCCTTCACCCTGTCTATCCCCTCCCTGACCATCTCCCACACGGCCCTCTCATCGCACAGCCCGTCGCCCGCCTCCAGCGTGTCCTCGACGTGCGCGTTGACCGTGTCCTCCTCGCTCAGGGCCACCGCTATGCCCCCCTGGGCGTGGAGCGTGGAGCTTTCCCTCAGGACGTCCTTCGTGATGATGAGGACCTTGAGGTTTTGGGGCACCTCTATGGCGGCCCTCAACCCCGCGTTGCCGCTGCCTATGACCAGGATGTCGGTCTTTATCTTCGGATTTGACGCTGTGTCGAAGTTTACGATGAACCTGCTCATCTCTCCTTAGCCTTCATACATCTGCCGGTGGCCTCGGCGACGAGCGTCCCGTCCTGGAGCCGCGCCTCCGCCCTCGCCTCCACCAGATCGCCCTTCCTCCTCACCAGCCACCCCTCCAGGATCACCTTCTCCCCTATCGGCACCGGCTTCCTATACCTCACCTCAAGCCTGGCCGTCAACATCACCCCTCCCAGGAGGGCCACCCCGACCTTGTTTATCGTCTCATCGAGCATCGCCGCCAGTATGCCGCCGTGCAACACGTTGTCCCATCCTTGGAAGACCGGATCGGGGACGCATTCCGCCCTGACCCTCTCCCCTCCGTCCAACACCTCATCCCTGAGCTTCAATCCG
>QNBQ01000504.1 GCA_003645735.1 Candidatus Poribacteria bacterium | reverse complement strand
TTCCCTGAGAAGATCGTAGAATTTCTCCGCCACCCTGCGCGCCTGCCGACACGTATAGCTACAGGGGAAGAAGGGGATTATCCGGGGTCCGAAGTATCTGAGCATCACGTTGAGCATGGGGTCTTCTCCCTCGTGCTCCACCCTCCAGACGGGATCTAGGATGCCCTTCGGGAAGTTCTCGACGAAGAACCTCACACAGCACTTGGGGTAGCCGAGGAGTATGCCGATGGTCTCGTGGTCACACGACCTTTCTTTGTGCGCCCTCGCGAACCTCATGGCGTCCGAGAGGCTCGGGGAGACCACACCGTAGACCATAAATCGCCCGCCGGTGGGCTCGTAGAACTTGTGGGCGAAACCGGATACGGGCTTGGCCCTGCGGATCGGCACGAAGTATAGGCCGTCTTTCGCGAACCGCTTCAGTTCCTTGTCCCAGGTCTCAGGGTAGAGGTGGACCACGTCGCACCGCCTGTAGCCCCTCACGACTGACTCGTATTCGGCCCAGCTCATGGCCCGGTGGGAAGCCGTCAAGGCGGTCTTATACTTGGGCGGGACGCCCCACCTCCATATCACCCGGCTGAAGGGCTCGACCTCGATCATCCCGAGTCACCGTGATTCGACCAATCCCTATGCGGGGAGTCCCCATGTCGGTAGCCCTCCCGGGTCTCCGTAGGCTTTGAGGTTGGCGGATAATATCGAGAGATCTCCTCGAAGAGCATCTTTATCGCCGGGCAGAGGCTCGACTTGTTGCGCCAGTCGTTGTCCACGGCATCGTAGGGGCATCCGCCGTGACAGTATCCCCACCACTTACATCCCTTGCAATCGGTCTCCTTGAGGATCTCGGCTCGGATCTCCAGGGGCTGGCCCTCGGGCCGCAGGTAGAGTCCTCGGATGAAGGTTCGGTCGCACAGCCCGGTCGTGCCATCTGGGAATATGGGGTGACATGCCTTGGTGAGCCACGGGTCGCAACACCCAAGCCAGCAAACAACCTGACCCGTCTTCCCCTTCAAGGCATTTATAAAGTCCCTGAAGGGGCTCCAAGCGCATTCCCATCCGATCTTCCTCAGCCTCCTATACAGGTAGATCCATACCCTCCCCACCTCCTCGGGGGTCAGGGTGTACTCTTCGAGCCGTGGTTCGCAAGCCTTCAAGACTAGGAACCTGCCGCCGGAGACGCCGATAGACCTGAGCCACTCGACCCACTCGAAGAGCTTTCCAAGCTTCTCTTCATCTCCCGCGTTATGCCTCCCGAGGACGCAGAGTATCCCGACGCTGATCCCGTTCTCCCTGAGCTTGGCTATGTTCTCGTTCACCTTTTTCGCCACCTCCCTCCCGCTCTCCACCCTGTCCTTGAAGCGCCTGAGGACGCTGAGCTCCGGCGGGCCGTCCATGCTTATGCCGACGTGAGTGCAATACCTCTTGAACAGCCTTATGTGCCTGTCGGTGATCAGGAGGCCGTTGGTCTGGACGCCGCTTCTCCCCATCAGCCTGTATATGGCCTGTAGCAGGGCCTCGACATGCTCTATCGGCGCGGCCAAAGGCTCCCCGCCGTGGAGGGAGACGCCAGCACCCCGGGCGTATATCCGGTTGAGGACGGTCGTCATGGCGTCGATGTTTGCCTCGATCTTCGTCCCCAGCACGGGCTTCTCGAAACAGTATTCGCACCTGAGGGGGCAGTCCATGTAGGGCATCAAGAGGATGGTCATTCCCTCATCACCTATGGGATCTGATGTCTATATTAACCCAGTCGTCGTGGGCGACGTCGTCATGGTCACTATGATCGCTGTGGGCGACGTTGTCATGATCGTCATGATCGCTGTGTGGGGTGTCGCTGAAATCGTCGAAGTCATCATGGGGCACATCGTCAAAATGGTCATAGTCGGAGTGGGGCACGTCGCTGTGATCATCCCAATCGCTGTGGTCGGCATCCCTATGATCGCCGAACTCCCAGTCGTCCCAGTCGGTGTGTCCAACGTCGATGTGATCGCCCCAATCATCGTAGGGGTCATCGCCGTGGTCGCTGTAGTCTTCGTGGGCGACGTCGTCATGATCTGTGAAGTCGCTGTGGGCGACGTCGTCATGATCGTCATGATCGCTGTGAGCCACGTTATCGTGATCGTCCCAGTCGTCGTGGGCGACGTCGTCATGTTGATGGTCTATATCTCTGATGTCGACAGTCTCCTCGGCTTCCTCCCGCACGTCGATAGAGAGGATCACGCCCGCGTAGCTCAACTCGCCCAAACCTCCAACAATTCGTTGTAGGTGTCGTAGCTCCCCTCGTTGACGAGCTTGACGTGGAGCGTGTGGATTCCCTCCCCCAGATCCGATATGTCTATCTCACCGCTTAAGACCGTTTCCGAGGTGTTGGTGGTCGAGAGGTCGAGGCGGGGAGAGGTCTCGCCGTCCACGTAGATCTTCAGGTGCCCGGTTCCCCCGGAGACCCAAAGGCTCGCCAGGACGTAAAGCTTGCTCCAGGCCCTCACCGCCGAGCTTTTGGCGAACCTGAAGTTCTTGACCTCGGTCTCCGTGGTCCCCGAGACGCTCTTCTGGGTGTCGTCCCAGACGATGGGGGCCTTGTTGGGGACCGAGATCCCGTCGGCGTATACGTTCACGGCGTAGACGTTCTTCCACCTGTAGCTCTCGGAGCCGAGGTCGTAGG
>QNBQ01000503.1 GCA_003645735.1 Candidatus Poribacteria bacterium | reverse complement strand
GCGGAGGAGATAGCCCGGATCGTCTCAACCTTCCCCTATGAGATGAGCGCCGAGGAGGTTCGTGTTCAACTGCGACGGGTCCAATCGATGACCGCTTCCCCGATCCCAAAGCTGCTGCGCCGATCGCTTTTCGTATGGTTTCGGATCTACGTCTGTGAGATAAGAGGAGATGAGATGGAGAAAGTGAACATCCGTATCCCGATACCTGTTCCGCTGCTCGGCGCTTTCATGCGTCGGAGGTTAGCGGAGGAACAAGCTTTGAAGCTGCTGGAGCTCATCCGAGGGGGAGGACCGCCTGGGGCGGTCGAGGGATACATCGAGTCGTGCATGGGCATGGAGCTCCTGAGGGTTGAGGAGTTCGATGCAGGATGGGGAGAATGGTATCTAGTGGTGATCGGCCTCGATTGAAGTGGGATTGGAAAGGCGGCTAGAGCTTTTCCCGGTTTTTCAGCTTCTTCTCCATGATCAAATCAAAACTCCAGTGGCGCTCGGTTCTGCCCGTCGGCTCATACCCCAGCTTCCTATAGAAGTTGACCGCCCACCTCGCCCCACCGACGACGGTAAGCCACAGCTTTTCAAGCCCCAGCTTTCGAGCCTCCCGCTCCAAATGCCTCACCAGCGATGTGCCTATCCCCCTTCTTTGATATTCTGGGAGCACGTAAACCCATCGGAGCCTCCCGAGTTTCCCCTTCTCAACCTGCAAAGCGGCGACCCCGACTATCCTCCCCTCGACCCTGTATACGTAAAACCTCATCCTTCCAAAATCCTGAAGAAGCTCCTCCGCGGACACAACGGGCTCCTTGAAATGCTCCCTCGGTATTATGTCCCTGTAAGCCTCCCTGTTGCTTGTGTTGATCACGAAGAGGATCTCCTCGATATCGTCGAGGCTCGCTTTTTCGATCACAGCCGACCCCTCATCGTCTTTATCCGCTGTCAATTTTAACGAACCTGGGATCTGTGTCAAGGATGGAGGTTTAAGGCGTTCGGCGGAAAGCGCCTCGCCGGCGGATCCTAGTCCCCGGGCTTTTGCCTTTCCTTGACAATCCGGGCGGGCTGTGATATCGTTAAAGCGAGGTCGATGTGCCATGAGACCGGTTTTCCTCCTCATTATCCTGATTTCGTTCCCCTTCATCGGCTGCCTGGCCGAAAAGAGCCTCATAGACCAATACAACGAGTTCGCCATCCGCGCAGCTAAAGAGGGCCTCTGGAGGGAGGCCGCCTTCAGGTGGGAGAGGATAATCCAAATAGATCCCCGAAACGCTAAGGCACACAACAACCTCGCCGTCGCATACGAGGCGATGGGCAGGCTCGATGAAGCCGAAAAACATTACAAGCTGGCCCTGGAGCTGGATCCGGACAACAAGGCCATCCAGGAGAACTACCTCAGGTTCAAGAGATCGCAGCGCAGGAGGGAGGGGGCGGGTGAGAAGGGTAGCGGTTAGGCTGCTAATCCTGATCCCCCTTATCGCCCTGGGATGGGGATGCGGGGGGGCCGAAAAGGTCTGGGTGAGGGTGAGCGTCCCCTCCGAGGTGGACATAACCAGATATCGGCTCGCCGTCCTGCCGCTCCTGCCCCTGAGGGATGAGGACGATGGCGAGGCGGGCGAGTCCATAGCCTATTTCCTGCAACGGGAGCTGAGGAAGGTCAAGGGGATAGACCTCCTCAGCCCGGCGGAGGTCAAAAGGACGCTCGAAGGCGAAAGGCTGACCAAGGAGATGCTGGAAAGCCCGTCCGAGATGATCGATATATGCGGCGAGCTGGGGGTCGACGCTGTCGTAACCGGCACATACAGGCTCTATCACGTGGCCGAGCCCCGAAGATATTACGTTGACAGGTATTCCCCGATCCTGAGGAGATACGTCACCGAGGCGGTGACCTATTACGTGAAGACTTACTACCTGAAGCTCCACCTGATGGTGATAGAGGGGGAGAAAGGGGAGCCGGTGATAGAGGGCGATTTCGAATCGTCGTATTCGGAGCCCCACAACCTGGGGACGCTCGTTTTGTCGGAGGTGGCCGATAAACCCCCGCTCCAGAAGCTCGCCCTGGGGGCGATCTCCCAGTTCATGATGAGGATCGCCCCACACTACGAAAGGGAGGAGAGGTTCCTGCTGAGATGAAGGGCCGGCTTCTAACCCTCATCCTCATAGCGCTCCTCATCCCCTCGCTTTCGGTCGGGACGGTTCCCTCCCTCAAGTTCCCCCTGTTCCTCAGCTCATCCGCCCACGCCCAACTTTTCGGCAAGAACAAGGTCACGCATAAGCGTTTCAACTGGTTCCTCCACAAAACGGAGCATTTCGACATCTACTACTACCCCTCCGAGGCGGATCTCGTGCCGGAGGCGGGGAGGATACTCGAGGAGGCTTACAGGAGGTTGAGCGACGCGCTGAACCACGAGCTGAGGGACCGAACCCCTCTGATCCTCTACAAATCCCACACGGATTTCCGCCAGACCAACGTCACGCTGGAGGAGCTGACGGAGGGGGTAGGGGGGTTCGCGGAGATCTTCAAACACAGGATCGTCATACCGTTCACCGGCTCGCACAGGGAGCTGAGGAGGGTGCTCTTCCACGAGCTGACACACATCTTCCAATACGACATCATCTACCAGAAGCCCGTCGCGCACATCTTCACCGGCGAGTTCCTCTACAGCCCGCCGCTCTGGTT
>QNBQ01000502.1 GCA_003645735.1 Candidatus Poribacteria bacterium | reverse complement strand
TTGCATGATTGTGCTTTACAACTTGAGGTTACTCTTGGAGTTGGAGAAAATTTTCATCCTCTTGTGCTCCTTCCTCTCATCGCTCCTTCAAAGAATTTTTCGAACAGCCTCACACCCCGTGACATTGGTATACTTGTGGTCGATCTCTCCGGTGGGAGGTTCGGATCATGGGAGGGAACCCGACCGTCGTGTTCGTCGAGCCTCGGAGGGCTGTCGTGGAGGATCGACCCCTTCCCAGGCCGGGCAGGGGGGAGATGCTGGTCAAGACGAGCAGGACGCTCATAAGCACGGGGACGGAGCTGACGATCCTGAGCGGCGATTTCCCGCCCGGCTCGAGATGGGCGCAATACGGAAGGTTCCCCTTCACGCCCGGCTACGACAACATCGGAAGGGTGATCGAAGTGGGCGAGGGGGTGGACGAGAGCTGGGTCGGCAGGAGGGTGGCGAGCTACGCGCCCCACGCCGCCTATGTGCTGGTCAGGCCCGAGAACGTCAGGATCGTCCCCGACGGGATATCGGACGAGGAGGCGGCCTTCTTCACCATAGCCGAGATAGTGATGAACGGCGTCAGGCGGGGCGGGGTTCAGTGGGGCGAGGCGGTCGCGGTCTACGGGCTTGGGCTGTTGGGGCAGCTGACGGTCAGGTTCTGTCACCTCGCGGGCGCCAGGCCGGTCTTCGGGATCGATCTGGCCGGGCCGCGCCTCAAGCTGCTGCCCCGAAAACCCAAGATCCGACCGATCAACCCGGGCGAGGAGGATCCCGCCGAGGTGGTCAGGTCGATGACGAGGGGGAGGATGGCCGATGTGGTCTTCGAGGTGACGGGCAACCCGGAGGTCATCCCGGAGGAGTTCAAGCTGTTGAAGAGGCAGGGCAGGATGGTCATCCTGAGCAGCCCTAAAGGGCCGACGCCGAGCTTCGACTTCCACGACCTGTGCAACGCCCCCAGCTACACCATCATAGGCGCCCACAACTCATCGCATCCCCGATACGAGACGCCCTACAACCAATGGACGCAGAAGCGGCACGCCGAGCTGTTCTTCGATCTGGTGATCGACGGGGAGCTGGACGTCAAATCGCTCATCTCACACCGCGTCCCCTTCGACCGCGCCCCCCAGATCTACTCGATGCTCCTGGAGGACAGATCCGAGGCCATGGGTGTGATCATCGAGTGGTGAGCTCGGCTCACCCCTTGAGGCTCCTCACCTCAAACCCCAACATCCTCCCCACCTCCTTGAAGGTCCTCAGCCAGTGGCCGAAGGTCATCGAGACGTGTTGTGAGCCGACCATCACCTCGGGAACCTTTTTCACATCCCCGTCCACCGCCATGTGAACGATCACCCTGCAGTGTATCCCGTCCTCGTTTCCCTTTATCCATCCCTCTATCACGCTCATCCTGCTCAGGGAGCTGTCGACGTTCAGGAGCGTCATGGGAGTGCCGCTTTTCATCGGCGCGAAGCCCGTGACGCCGAACTTTCTGCCGTGGTAGTCCCTGACGGTGAACTTATCGGAGGCCATCGAGAGGGGCAGCACATCGTGCTCGATCGTCACCTCGCCCTCCTTAGCCTGGAACGCCCCCGGCCTGGCCCCGAAGTTGCCCATCATGACCGGTTGACCGGTCGCCCCGTGCAGCATCAGCGCCGAGATCATGGCGGTTATATCCCCCTCACAGGCGCACATGATCCCCTCGTCGATCAACCTCGCGAACGCCAAACAGGGGACCACCGGCCTCTCCTCGGTGAACCTGCCGCAGTTAATCGTCAGGCCGTTGGCGTCCTCCTTCCGGCAAAGCGCCTTTAACGCCAGGTAAACCCTCGTGGCGTTCAACAGATCCTCCTCGGTCGGCTCCAGGACCTCCTTGAAATCGGCCCTCCACCTGTCAAGCTCCTCCCTGACAGTCCCCTCATCGAACCCGTCGAAGACCCTGTAAAACTCGTTGGTCTCGATATGCCTGACCCTGATCCCAAGCCTTTTTTCGATCAGCTCGAAATCCCACGGCCCGTTCGGAGCCGAGAAGGAGGGTATCTCGCCTATGTAGAGGAACCTGCTCTCCCTGAGGAACTTCTTGACCCTCAACGCCCTCAGATATTCATCGCTCGGCCTGCTTCTGAGCATCGGCAGTTTGAACCGGGAGAGGTATCTGAGCTCGAGCGGCACCGCCCCATACGTCCCCACGAGCAGCGCGTCGGTGTCGTAGCTTATCTGTGAGGGCAACGCCCTCAGATCGGACTGCTCCGATACGATGAACGGCTCCTCCACCTCGACGAAATCGAGCTTCAGCCCCTCCTTAAACCTCTCGACCATCTCCGAGGCTCGTCTTTCGAGATCCTCCCTCTTGGGCTTGGGGAAAGGAGGCGTGCCCACGACGTCCGCCGAGCAGACGCTGCCGTAGACGTAGGTGTAGTGGTGGAGGCCTATGTAGACCGGCTTGATCCTAACGATTCCCCTTCTCCGACCCATACCTCCACCTCCCGGGATGAGTGGACGGGTAAATTTTACAAGCTTTCGCCCGGAAACTCCAGGGCCGCCCCATTTGACTGTCCGACGGATGCTCTGATATGATAATTGAAGCGGAGGCGCCCTATGAGGTATGACATCGCCTCAAAACGGCTGCTTGAGATCGGGAAGGAATCGATTCTGAGATGGTTCATCGGGATCGACGTCGAATCGGCGGAG
>QNBQ01000501.1 GCA_003645735.1 Candidatus Poribacteria bacterium | reverse complement strand
AGCCCCTCCTTGGCGCCCTCCGCCCTCTCCCCCCACCTCAGCTTCGACCTCAGTATCTCGTAATAGCTCCTCTTCGAGGAGCGGATCAGCTTCAGGGTCTTCGCCGACCGTTTGACCCTCACCTCGCCCGATGGGGAGAGCTTGAAGACCTCCCTCCCGTCGACTATCACCGACGCCGTCTGCTCGCCCGGCGCCAGCTTGACGGTTATGACCGAATCGGGCTTGGCCACGAACGGGCGGATGGTGAGGGCGTGGGGGCAGATGGGGCAGAGGAGAATGGCGTCCAGGTTCGGATGCAGTATAGGCCCGCCGGCCGAAAGCGAGTAGGCCGTCGAGCCGCTGGGGGTGGCTATCAGGATGCCGTCGGCGGGATAGGTGGCCAGATACTCCCCGTCTATGTAGGCGTCCAAATGGATCATCCTGGCGAACCCCTTAATCGCCACCTCGTTGAGCGCTATCGCCCTCGATATCCCCTCCCCTCCCTCGATCTCCGCCTCCAGCAGCATCCTCTCGTCCAAGCTGAACCGACCGGAGAGCAGGTCGTCTATCGCCTTGTCGATCTCATCGATCCTCACCTCGGTCATGAAGCCCAATCCGCCCAAGTTCACCGCCAGGATGGGCGCCCTGTCGAACCCGGGCAGCCTCACGAGCCACAGTATCGTCCCGTCTCCCCCCAGGACGATCAGGGCGTCCGATTTGAGGGGTATCTCCTCCCTCGGCGCCCTCACCGCCCCCTCGTCCGCCTCGTCATAGGCCATCTCGCTCGGCAGCAGAGGTGTGACCCCCAACGCGAGCAGCTTTCCGGCTATTTCGACGGCGACCTCCGCCGCCTCCTCCTTCAGCGGGTTGGGGATTATACCTATCATCCTCATGACGCAAACCTCAGCGCGACATCCGCCCCGAAGGTCAGTATCGAAACGATAACCCCCGCCATCATCACGCCCAGGACGACCGCCGGAAAGGCGTATCTGAACCTTATCCCGAAGAGGAAAGCTGCCACGCACCCCGTCCAGGCGCCCGTGACGGGGAGCGGGATGGCCACGAAAAGCGACAGGCCGATCGCCCCCAGCTTCTCCACCAGCCCGCTCCTCCTGCGCGTCCTGGCGAAGAGCCAGTTGAAGAACCTCTCCATCGCCCTCGACCTGCTCATGAGCGCCCTGGATATGGGGTCCAGGAACAGGAGCAGCGGTATGGCGGGGACGACGTTCCCCGCCACCGCCAACAGGTAAACCTGCCACAGCGGCATCCCCTCGAAGATCAGCTTAAGCGGTATGGCGCCCCTGAGCTCGAATATCGGCGTCATGGCGAACAGGAATATCACCAGCCACCCCGGTATGCCGTGTTGCGCCATCCACTCGGCTATCCCCGACCTCATCGCTCCCTTCCCAGCCGCAACGTCCATCCCTCAAGCTCCCCCATGGCGGAATAATCGGTCAGGTCAGGCCTGATGGGGGTTATGGAGATGTAGCCGTTCCTGACGGCGTAGATATCGGTGTCCTGGGCGCAGTCCACCTCCATTCTCTCCCCGCCGATCCAGTAATAGACGTTTCCGCGCGGGTCGACCCTCTTGACGACCTTCGTGTCATACGGCCCCCTGTCCTGCCTCGTTATCCTGAACCCCTTGATCTCCCGGACCGGCAGGTTAGGCACGTTCACGTTCAACAGAACCCCTTCGGGCAGGCCGTTTTCCAGGACGGCCCTGCCCACGGCCAGGGCGGCCTCGGCGGCCGTCTCGAAGTGGACCTCCTCGACGATGTATCTCTCCCTCTCCCCCAGCACGAGCGAGACGGCTATCGACGGTATGCCGCGAAACGTCCCCTTTATGGCGGCGGCGACCGTGCCCGAAAAGAGGATGTCGTGTCCCAGGTTCTGGCCCCGGTTTATCCCCGAGACGAGCAGCTTCGGTTTTTCGGGCAGCAGCCCTCCCACTCCCAGATCGACGCAATCGACGGGCGTCCCGTCCACGGCGAACGCCCTCTCGCCCACCCTACGCGCCCTCAAGGGGCGGTGGAGGGTTATGGCCATCCCTATGGCGCTCCTCTCCCTGTCGGGCGCCACCACGTAGACCTCGTCCAGCTCCTCCAGCGCCTCGACCAGTATCCTAAGCCCGTCGGCCTGTATGCCGTCGTCGTTCGTCACCAGGATCATCTCTCCCTCAGGCTTTTAAGCAGCAGAAGTGTGAAGAGCCTCATCTCCGTGAAGGGCCTGACGTTGCTCTTGGCGCCGTTGTAGATCGCCCTGATCGGTATCGAGACGATCCTGAACCCCATCCTCCCCGCCTTTATCAGCAGCTCGGACTCCGTCTCATACCTGCGCGTCTCAAGTTTTATCGCCTTCAAAACCTCGGATCTTATCAGCCTGTAGCCGCATTGGAAGTCGACGACCTTCTGGCCCGAAAGCCAGGAGCCGACGGCGGAGACCAACCTGTTGTTCAGCCTCCTGTGGATCGGCATCCTCCTCCTGTCCAAGACCCTGGCGCCCAGGACGATGTCCGCGTCGCCCCTCCCCATCCGCTCCATGAACCTGGGTATGTCCTCCGGGTCGTGCTGCCCGTCGCCGTCCATCGTCATCACAAGCTCGTATCCCCTCTCAAGCGCGTAGGAGAAGCCCGTCCTGAGCGCCATCCCCTTGCCCATGTTCCTGTCGTGCCTGAGCACGACGACGCCGTATCCCTT
>QNBQ01000500.1 GCA_003645735.1 Candidatus Poribacteria bacterium | reverse complement strand
TCCCGTCGACAGGATAAGTCCAACCTGTGCTCTCCTATCAGGACGTTTTGCAAGGCGAACTCGCTCAAGCCCTTTGGCAGTTGGGGAAACAGCCTCACCCGATGCTCTGCCGCCCGGGGTTCAATTCCCGCCAATCCCTCGATAACCCCTTCGAGGAACCGGGCCGACGACCAAAGCTGTATGAAGTTAGCCGACCGCGGTATCGCCTCATCGAAAGCCCCTAGCATCCCAAACTCCAGAGGCGCCCGCGCGGCTAGTTTCAGCATCCTCCATCCCAGGTCGGGATCTCCATACTTGAAAGCCGCTATCGCCAACAGATCGTTGGCAAACACAAAAGGAGATTCCCCGCTGATATCCGTCCTGCGTGTGTGGACAAATCCCCATTCGTTCACCCACTCCTTTTCGATCCGGCTCAGGGCGGCATACGCTTTTTCACCGTCGGCTATCCCCGTCTCCATGGGGACCGCCACGGTCCAGTAGCCATCCAGCCGTTGAGTTCCGTCGGCGTTCAACGAATCAGCCCACATCCCCTCCTCGGCGTTCCACCAGTCCGCGTTGAGCCTCCTTCTCAGCTCAGACGCCCTTCTGCGATACCCATCGGCCTCCCCGCGCCTCCCCAGGCCCTCTGCCATCCTCGCCAAAGCTTGGAACGCACCGCAGAGATAACATGCGGAGTCGAGCTTTTCCGGGCCCATATCCGCAGCCTCCACCATGGCGGGTCCCTCCAAATATCCGTCGCCGTCTTTATCGAACCGCTTCAGCGCGAATTCGATACCCCGCTTGCACAGCGGATAGACCTTTTCCAAGAACCCCTTATCCCCTGTCCACTGAAAATATTTCCAGCAGGCGATAACGAACTGAGGCGTCTCCTGGGCGTTCCCCGGGCCTATCAGCCTCCCGTTTGTGCAGACCTCATGCGGAACCCAACCGGATCGCTGCTGGGCGTAATGCGCCAGACACTCCAGGGAGCTACGAGCCATCTCGCCGAACCCCCCTGCTGTCGCCCCCGGAATAGAGTAGCAGATGTCGCAGCCTAGCAGCTGGGTGTAAAGGGGAATTCCTGCGAAGAGGTAGGGGGCGACGAAATAAGGCCGAAGGTCCGCGCTCAGCATGGCCAGGTTAGCTTTCGCGCAGTAGAACGCTTTCGTCACGTCATCGTCGGAGCAGCGAAATCTTATCCCGCCGAGGATTTTCCTCCGATACATAGCCTCCTTTTCGGCTAGTATCTCATTCGCCCGTTTCAGAAGGGTTTGGAATTTTCCCTTCGCTGCTTCAACTCCTTTCTCGTGTTCCGCCAAGATCAAGAAGGTCAAAGTTGCCCTCCCATGAGGGGGCAGGGTCAGGGGGTATGTAAGGTCTGCTCGGTTATCCTCCAATTCATGCTCGCGGGGCGGCCGATCGGCGCCGAACACCACGCACCATTTCTCCGTTCCGGAGTCCACAGCGCTTATCAGGCCGTCTTGATAGGCGAGGATATCCAGATCGTTCTTTAAACCCGAACGCCAGCTCGGACGGATGTTCACCTGCCCTGAAAACCGCAGATTAAGGGTGCGCTGGCGATCCGTTTCGTTATGCAGGATCAGCTGTGAGAAGAGGGCGGGCTCATCCTCCGCCACGAAGTCCCTCCGTGTGATATACAAGCCGTTTCGAGCGAAGCGAAATTCACAGGAGGCGAACCGATGCACGAAGTTTCGACAATCCGTGAGGGTCCATGGCGCCCGGCCCTCCTCCAAAACCGTAAATTCAAACCCGTCCATAACTTTTATCGGATGTGCCCAGATGCCGCTCTGATCCCCTAGGAGCCTCCCGACAGGCGGGAAGCTCCCATCCATCGCTCCTATCTCATACAGCTTCCTCCCCGCCAGGTAGAAGAAAGTCCGCATATCCCGCATCTCCTTTGACAGGCGGATATTCCCAAATCCCACCTCCTGTCGCCCTGGCAAGGGTTTCCTTTTATGCAACCCCTGTAGAAACCTCCGTCCCTCAGCTTTCCACCGCCGTCTCCACCGGGAGATGACCGCGTCGCGGAGGGCTTTCGTGCCGAAGGGGTCGTAGGCGTCCGGGCGTCCGATGAGCGCTATAACTCTATCGGCGATCCCCGGCTGCTCGAAAAGCTCCCCATCGCTTCCTCTCCGGTGAGGATCGGTCTCCGTCTGAAGCGCATCTAAGAGGATCTCAAAGCCGCTGGGGTCTCCAAGCTCTGCGAGCTTTTCAGCAACCCGCAGGCGCATCCGCGCATCGGGGTGATCTATATGCTTCTTGAGTATGGGGAGGATCTTTTCACGATACTTTTTGGGGAGGAGCAGAGCGGCTCGGAGCTCCTCATCCCCGCCGAGCTGTTCCAGCAACACCTGCTCGGCCTTTGAATCCCCAAGGGTTACCAGAACCTCCGCCGCGCCGAGTCGGACGTCCGCTCTGGGGTCCTTGAGGAGGGGTCGGAGGAGCGGGATCGCTTTGGGGCTGCGGATGTTCTTGAGGGTGATGACGATGTCCGGGAGGGTATATTCGCCTCGTTTTAGCTCCTCTACCAGAACCTCCACCGCTTTGCCTACATCGTGGCGTGTGAGATATATCGCGTATATCAGCCGAGCTATCGGGTGAGGTTCCCGCCGAATTTCCCGGAGGAGAAGGGGAACGATTTCAGGATAGCCAAGCACGCTTAAACAGTGAGCCGCTCTGAGG
>QNBQ01000499.1 GCA_003645735.1 Candidatus Poribacteria bacterium | reverse complement strand
GTGATCGTCCTGCCCGGCGAGGTGAACTTCATCATCGGCAAGCTGCCCGACGGCCCGCCGCTGACGCTCGATCCGGAGATCTTGGGCCGGAGGATCGAGGAGAGGAATTTGAGGACGCTGTTCGTCACGAAGCAGACGATCAGGTTCCGCCTGATGCCGGACAGGGTCGAGCAGATAAGGAGGGCGGTGGGGGAGGCGGGGGAGGTCAGGCTGAACAGGGATCTTCGGCCGATCGGGTATCTATACGACATGCTGCTTTGGAGCTCACAGTTCAAGCAGAGGAGCGAGGGGACCGTCCCGGAGTGGCTGTTGAAGCTGAGGGGATGGCATTTCATCGCGGGCGTGGCGCTGCTGCTCGTCGTGGGGCTGCTCCTCGCCTCCAAGCTCTCGGACCCCAGGAGGGCGGGCGTCGCCCTTTCAATCGCGACGACCGGCTTTTCGGAGATCTCCTTCCAGGTGATCGTCCTGCTGGCCTTCCAGGTCTTCTACGGATACGTCTACTACAAGCTGAGCCTCATATTGACCTCGTTCATGATCGGCCTGGTTTTGGGCAGCTGGGCGGCTTCGAGGGCGAGGTTCGAGGACGACATGCGTGCCTACCGCTTCGTGCAGCTGTCGATCGCGCTTTACCCGATCGCCCTCATGGGGGTCATACGGCTCCTCGAGAGGTTCGGGGCGAGGATACCGACCTATCTGGACGTGGAGACGGCCTTCTCCTTCCTGCCGATCTTGGCGGGGTTCATAGGGGGGTTCCAGTTCCCGCTGGCGAGCCGATTGAGGCTGAGGCTGGTGCCGCAGGTGGGGAGGGTGGTGGGGCTGCTTTACGGGGCCGATCTTATGGGCTCGTGCGTCGGGGCGCTGCTGACCAGCGTGATCCTCGTGCCCCTTTTGGGGATCTACCAGACCTGTCTGTTCATGGCCGTCATGAACGGGTTAGTTCTGCTGTGGCTCATCGCTCCCACTCCAAAAACTCCTCCCTGAAGGACTCGTCCGTCAGCCCCTCCTTCTCCCTCCTGAGGCTCAGGTAGAGCTCCGTGGAGAGGAGCGCCCTGAACGGGTCGAAAAGCAGCGGCAGGATGAATCCGAGGATCAGGTATTCCCATCCGGCGCCGAACCCCTCCGCCCCTTTGAGGAGCAGGAGGGCCGTCCCGATCAGCTGGCCGGCCAAAACCTCGGCGAAGAGGGCGAAGAGCATGACGGCCATCCCCCTACCGAACTCCCCCTCCAGGATCGCCTTTCCCCTCCTCATCGCCCCGTAGCCGCCCTCCCCCTCTATTATGACCGCGTGCGGCGCCAGGCAATGTCTGACGTAAAGCAGGAGGGCGGGGAAGGCGAAGAGGGCCAGGCCGATCCCCATGAAGATCAGCCACATGATGAAGGTGCCCAGAAGCGGGAAGAAGACCTTGAAAGTCCTCCTGAACGGCCTGCCTATCCCGCCCCTTTCCCCTATGAGCTCATAGGCGACCGACGCTATGGGCGGGGGAGAGGTTATGGGGTAGGCGATCAGGGCGGAGAGGACGGAGACGGTCAAGGCGACGCCGAAAGGGGCACCCCCTCTTTGGGCGGAGGGGAGGATGGCGACCCAAAGCGCCGCCGAGAAAACCGCCCTGCCCGGAAGGCAGAGGAGGATGTATCGGAGGGGGTTTGAGGCGTATTCCGACGCCGCCCTCTTTACGATCCCCCAGGCGCTCATCTGAACTGCTGCAGGTAGGTGCGGAGCTCCTTGTCATACGGCTCGATCCTGAGGGCCAGCTTCAGGTTCTCGATCCCCTCCTCCTTCCTGCCCATCCTTATGTAGAGCGCCCCCAGGTTCCTGTAGGCGGGCGCGTATTTGGGGTTGAGGGTCTTGGCCTGGAGGAACTCCGACTCGGCTTTGAGGAAAAGCTCCTTCGTCCTGCCCTTTATGACGTATAGGTCGAACTCGTCCCCCTTGACCGGGCAGATGTGGGCGTAGCATCCCTGGACGAGGGCGTGGCTCTTCAGGGACTCGGCGATCGATCTGTCCTTGAGGGTCAGGACGATCATCCCCGACTCGACCTCCTCAAGCGCCCTCCGGAGGACGCCCATCGCCTCCTGAAGCGAGCTTTTCCTCAGATCCTCGGCCCATATCGGCTCGGCCACCACCTCGCCCAGGTTATAGTAGACGGCCCCCAGGTCGTTGTGTATCTCGGCGTTCTCAGGCCTGATCTTCAGCGCCTTCCTGTAGGTCTCTATCGCCTTCTCGTAAAGCTCGATCGCCTTCTCGGCGTCCCCCTCCTCGTAGTATTTTTCGGCCATGGCGGCGAAGTTCTTCCCGTCCGTCCGCAGCGACCTGAACTCCTCGCTTTCGGCCAGCCTCTCGTCCCAGGAGGGGGTCGGGCTCTGCCTCATGAGGATGATCATCGGTATGATGAAAAGCAGCACCAGACTGACCGCTATTATGGTGGAAAGCTGAGCCTTCATCCTCATCACCTCGCAATGAAGGTGAGCCTGTATCTCCTCCCCCTCCTCTCCAGGAGGAAGGTCACCCTTTGGCCCCGCCTTATCATCCGGCAGATCTTTTTGAAATCGTCGATATCCCTGATCCCGTAGCCCCCGACGGCGTAGATGAGGGCGCCCGTTTCGAGGCCCGATCCCCATAAGGGGCTTTACCTCTCGATCTTGTAAACCACCACCCCTGCCCGCCCTCTAAGCTTATACTGTCT
>QNBQ01000498.1 GCA_003645735.1 Candidatus Poribacteria bacterium | reverse complement strand
GGCGTTTAGAGATTCATCAAAATCGGCGCCTCCCCCACATCCCGAGAATCCGCATAATTACTGCATTCTTGGCAGGCACGGCCTTTGCGCCTCGCCTCTCCCGGCGGCTTCAACGAAACCATCCGCCGGGAGGGGATAGACATGAGGCCGGTCATCGGGCTCATCAGGGTTTTGGCGGCTGCGATGCTCATCCTCCCGTTCGGTTCGGCTTACGCCCAGACGGATGAGCAATACAGCTATGACGACGACATTTACCTCGACTTCATCTGGGATCCGGCGACGGGTCCGGTCCATCATTACAACGTGTTCGTCTCGATCGACGGCGGCGAGTATCAGCTTGTGGGGACGACCGAGACGACCTCCTATAGGCTGATCGGCGAGGACGGGCATGTATACAGGGTCAAGGTTCAGGCCGTGGACGCCGAGGGCAACACCGGCCCGATGTCCGATGAGTCCGATCCGGTCATCGTCGCCCTCCCGGTCCAGCTCCAGCTGGAGGAGGGGTTCAACCTGGTCGGCATCCCGTTTTACGCCTCCGCCTCCCTCACCTCCCACCAGCTGATAAGGGAGAAGGGCTGCAAGCTGGTGGCCTATTGGGACGTCAGCAGGGGGAGGTGGATATCGACCTTCGCCGTCGGGGATGAGATCCTCGGCCCGGATTTCGAGCTGAAGCCGGGCATGGGCGTCTTCATAAAGGTCGATCGCCCTATAACCCTCACCTTCAAGGGCAGGCCGCCCTTCAGGCCTCAGCTTCAGCTGAGGGGCGGGTTCAACCTGGTCTCCATACCCAAGTCCAGGAGGATCGCCCTCTCGGCCCATGATTTCCTCAGGAGGACGGGCGCCTCCCAGATAAGCTGGTGGGATCCGGCCAGGGGCAGATGGGTGACCGCTCTGAGGGTCGGGAACGATATCCTCGGCCCCGATTTCGAGCTGCGCCCGGGCTACGGCTACTTCGTCAAGGCGGTCGCCGATGAGACTGTAGACCTCAGCGTCCCCGCCGCCCCGAGGCTCAGGATCGGGGCCGACGTGCCCGCCCTTCAGGCCGCCGAGCCCGAGCTGAAGAGCTTGCCGCATCCGATCTACGGCGTCGTCCTGATGCCGGACGGCCTGACCCCGGCCGCCGGGGCGACCGTGACCGTGACGCTCATAAGGGGATGGAGGAGGATAGCCGAGATCGAGGTCAAAGCCGACGAGAGGGGCATCTGGCACGTCGACCTGCCGGCCGAACACAGGGAGGGCGATCTGATCAAGGCGACGGCCAGGGCGATCGGCCTGCAGGGCGAGTATCCGGCCATAACGGTCGAGGGGATGGGCGCCCAGTTCCTCGGAGCGCTGACGCTTGAGATGAGGGTGCCGACCGAGACCAAGCTGTTGGCCAACTACCCCAACCCGTTCAACCCCGAGACCTGGATCCCCTTCCAGCTGGCCAAAGAAGCCGATGTGACGATAAAGATCTTCGACATGTCCGGCAGGCTCGTCAGGACGCTCAGGCTGGGCAGGCTCAAGCCCGGCTACTACGTCGACAAATCCAGGGCGGCCTACTGGGACGGCAGGAACGAGCTGGGCGAGAGGGTCGCAAGCGGCGTTTACTTCTGCGTCCTGGAGGCCGGGAAGTTCAGAGCGGTCAGGAGGATGGTCGTGTCCAAATGAACCCCTCCCGGCATCCCGGACATATCGGCTCCCCTCCTTCGACCGGGAGGGGCTTTTTCCATATTTGCACATCGCCGACGGGTAGGATACAATAAAGGGCGACCGCATCTCTAAGGACTAAGCTCGAGGGTGATATCCATGCGAAGGCGTTCAGCTCACATCGCGGCTTGCCTCATAGGCATCTTCATCCCCTTCTCCTTGGCCTTCCCAGCCGTGCCGTCGCCCATGGACGCGCTGCTGGAGGAGCTGACGAGGAAAGGGGTCGATCTCTCGGATTTCGACAAGCCCCTACCCCCCAGCCCCGCGAACGAGTATTACCAACAGGGCTTGCTGAAGCTGATAAACAACAAGCTGGTCGAGGCGGCCGAGGAGTTCAAAAAGGCTCTTGAGAAGGACCCCAACCATCTGCCCTCCATCATGGCGCTGGCCTCCATAGCCCTGAGGCAGAGGGATCTGAAGGAGGCGGAGCGGAGGTGCAGGCAGGCGATAAAGGTGGCGCCTAAGGATCCCAGGGTGCACGTGGCGATGTCCCAGATCCACATGCTTCAGAACAGGATCGCCGACGCCGAAAAGGAGCTGAGGATAGCCGCGGATCTCGGCGGCGGATCGATCGCCCCGCTCATGGCGCTGGGCAACCTATACAGCCTTCAGGGGAGGTTTGAGGACGCGCTCAAGGAGTATCAGGCGGCGGCCGCCATCAGGCCCGACCACCCCGACCCCCACCTCGCCCTCGGCATAACCTACGCTAGGATGGGCAGGCTCGATGAGGCGATGAAGGAGGCGGACCGGCTGGCGGAGCTGGCGCCCAACAGCCCCATCCCCTACACATTCAAAGGTGCGATATACGCCCAGCAGAAGAGGTTAGAGGAGGCCAAGAAACTGTTCGAAAAGGCTATCCAGATCGATTACCGATTCTACCCCGCGCACATAAACCTCGGGAACGTCTACCTGGAGCTGGGGGATCACGACAAGGCGATAGAGAAATACAAGGAGGCGCTCTCGATCCAGCCCAACTCCCCCAGGGCGCATCTCATG
>QNBQ01000497.1 GCA_003645735.1 Candidatus Poribacteria bacterium | reverse complement strand
CTCGTATCGTTCGACCCCGTGGCGGTCGACGCCGTCGGCGTCCGCTTGCTGACCCTCAAACGCAAGGAGTATTTCGGCGAGGACATCCCGTTCCCCAACCTGACGCACCACGTCATCTACGCCGACGTCAAATACAAGCTGGGGGTCAGCGATCTGAAGAGGATCGATCTGGTTAAAATAGGGTGGGAAGAGGGATCGCTGATTTGAAGTGGGAGGTGTGAGATGTCCGTTTTCCTGCATATGATGGAAGCTCTTCTGGCGATCTGCTCCGCCGGGGAGGTCAGATCTCAGGAGCTGAGCTTCGTCAACCCGGCAAGCGGGGCGAGGCTGTGGGGGATCGTCTTTTACCCGGCGGACGCGGAGGAGGGGAGGAGATACCCCGCTGTGGTCATCATCCCCGGCGGCCTGGGATGCGGATCGGAAGTGGTGAAAACCCTCGAGCCGCTCGTCATCGCCCGGGCCGGCTTCGTCGTCGGCTGCTTCGATCCGGACGGCAGGGGGAGAAGCGAGGGGAAGGAGGACTGGAACGGGAGGATACAGCAGGAGGGGCTGCACGCCTTCCTCAAGCTGATCTACGATCTGCCGTTCGTTCAGAGGCGAAACATCGGCGTGCTCACAAGCTCCTACGGCATCGCGCTTGCCGCGGGAGCGCTGGGGAGACATCCGGATGACCCGCCCGTCAGATACCTGATCGACATAGAAGGGCCATCCGACCGGTTCTACATCACGAAGTTCGATAACCCCAGGTTCGTTCGGTTCTTCGGCCACACGACCGACGATGAGGAGTGGTGGGCCGAGAGGGAGGCGGTCAGGTGGATCAAGCTGATCAGGTGTGCCTACCTGAGAATCCAGCACCTCCACGATCACGTCCACGGCCCGGACAAGAGGCACGCCATAGCGATGATAAACGCCGCCACCGACGTGAGGTTCGGCGGCCAGGGCAGATCGCCCTGGACGCGTATCAACGGGTCCGAGAACCCCCCGAACAGGGTCTACGCCGATGAGTCCCAGCCCATCTGGCTGCCCGATCGTCCCGGCCCTCCCCCTCCCGAGGAGAAGCTGAGGTGGATAGCCGAGATGGCGGGGGTTCCCCTCCGGCGACCCTTCCCCCGCTTCTGGCATGAGCTCCCCGAGGCGAGGCTGCCGATCGAAGTGGAGAGGCGTCCGACCGATATGATCAGCGCCCCCCACAGGTTCAGGGAGCTGATGGAGTGGGTTCACAGGCGTTTGGCAAGGAAGGCTGAGGTCGATTCGGTCCTCCCGCCCGAAAAAGCGAGGCTGATAGAAAAGCTGTTGAGTGAGGGACGGGACGAGAAGGCGGCCCGGCTGATAGATTCCGCCGTGATGGGGCTGGATCGGCTCGAAAGGGAGGAGTTCCATAGCTGGGCTGACGGGTTTCCCAAGGGGGAGATATTCGGGAGGGTGATCGACGAGGAGGGGAGACCGGTTGAGGGCGCTCTCGTCAGATTGTTCGGCACACCCCTGAGGGCGACGACCGATCGGGAGGGGCGGTTCGCTTTCGAAGGCGTTCCCGTTCTCTCCCCCCGATACATCCTGATCGCTGATAAGGAGGGGTTCATAGAGGGGCAGATCGGACGGATAGGCGTGAGGGAAGGCGAGAGGACGGAGGTCGAGATCGCCCTCAGAAGGAAAACCCCTTCCAACTCCGTTTTGGAGGAGAAGCTCGCCGTGAAGATCGGATACCTGCTCAGGATCAACCCCGCCCCGCCGCCCCGCAAGCCGGATGAGAAGGCCGTGCTCGACGAGTCGCTCTACCCTGAAAAGGTCCGCCGTTACCTGCTCCCCAGCCCGGAGATCGATTCCGATCACCCCGAGATCCAAAGGATCGCTCGCGGGATACTCGAAGGCCTCCCGGAGGATAAGCGGGGGGAATCAGACCGCGGTGGCCAAGGCGGTTTACGAGTGGGTGGTTAAGAACATCGAATACGACCTGATCCACATCTACCCCGGCGATCCGACCTGTGGCAATTGGCAGACCACCTTCGGGGGATGGGGCCACAGCTTCGGCGACTGGTGTTACAAAGCCTCGGAGGTGCTGAGGGAGAGGAGGGGGATCTGTATCGAGTTCGAGCGGTTGACTACAGCGCTGCTACGGGCTCTCCGCATCCCCGCCCGGCCTGCCCCCCTGAGGGCGCATCCGGTGACCCAGTGGTGGGTTCAGCTGCCGGACGGAACCGTCTACTGGGCTAATCTGGCGACCTCAGGCGGCAGGACGATCTACAGGGAGAAGGGGGATCTCTCCGCCCGGTTTCCCGCCGTGCCCGAGGACGCCATAGCCTTCTGGGCCATAGATGAGAGGACGCCGATACATCTGGAGTGGTGGACTGAGAACCCATGTCTGTGGCTTGAGGATTACGGCCAGGTGGCCGTCTTTGAGCTGGACCAGGAGGATCGAGCGCGGCAAATCCTGAGGGAGTTCGCCCGAACGGGCCTTATACCGGGCGAGTATCTCTCACACGGCCTCAGGCGCGGGGAGAGGAAGGGCAGGCTGGAGGTCTACACCCGCGGGTTCGTAATAGATCTGGCCAACCTGGGCGAGAACAGGAGGATAACCGTCCGGTTTCCCGTATTCGGGAACGACGGATGGGTTGAGACGTTGGAGATCGCCCACTGGACGAACCATCCCGGATGGGTGGCGGCGGTGCGGAGGGAGGAGGCTGCCTGT
>QNBQ01000496.1 GCA_003645735.1 Candidatus Poribacteria bacterium | reverse complement strand
TACGTCCTCCTCCCGCCCGAGACGGGGGCTATCTCGAGCTCATCGCCCGAGCAGGCCTCCTCCCACACCAGAAGCCTCGCCCTCACCAGCCCGCCGAGCCCTATGTCTCCCAGCTCCGCCTCGACGATCCCGAGCTCCATTGATACAATACGCCGCGGGAACTACTATACCCCTTGTGTGACCCCGGGGACGAAAAGCCGCCTTTCGGGGATGGGGCCTGAAAGGAGCGGGGCTTGTTTCGTGCGGGCGATAAAGGAGGCCTATCGCGGTTGAGGGTATCGAAAAGCTCGGGGCCGCCGCCCCGCGCCCTCGATGCGAGGCGGGCTGAGGGGGTTTCCCTTTTCGGTTTCAGCTCGCCTTTATGGCCCTGTTATAGGGATGTCGCACTTCCCGAACGGATATGGCCGGGGCAGAAAGGGGCTGGTTTGGGAGCTGTGGAATCCGGGCGCATCGCTTGATACGAGGCCCAAGTCGGGCCTCGCGCTCTCAGCTTTCAAGGATATCGCGACGGAAAGGCCGGGGCCCATCTCCCCCGAAGCGCCCTCCTCGGTGCCCTCTCGAGCGATGGCCGGGGCAGCGGAGGTGGCCCGCAACGGCGATCTCCGCGATCCCCCTTCGGATCGCCCCCTCATGGGCCGTTCTATCACGAAATCGGAATCGAATGGGAACGAAATGGGATCCTCCCCGATCCGAGGGGGATCGAGATGGGGAATAGGGGAGGGGCTATAGAGGACGAAACGGAACGTTTTAGGGGAGTTAAAAATGGGGATCTGCTCCCTATGACTCAGGCCGGATCAAGCTTATTGGAATGTCCCATTTTAGGTTACGGGCCTCAAATTCCGGGAGATATTAGAGATTTCAGCTCAGACCTCATCGATCTCCGGTCAGATCGATGACCCTAACCCCTTCCGCCCTCGCCACATCAAGAAGCCTCCTGTCAGCGCATACGAACATATCCTCACTCCTGTCACAGTAAACGAGAAAGAATGCAAGCTGCAAGCTATCTAGCGTCCTGAGCGATCTGGATCCACCATACCTCCGCATCAGATACCTGGCCTCCTCCACAACAAAGGAAGTGAACGGAAAAAGGGTATATCGAACCTGGAGATCCTCATCGAACTTATCGCAGACAGCCCTCAACGCACGCTCGCTTATCTCCCCCTCCCTGAACTTCCTATAGACAGCGGACAAAAACTCGACCGTGGACAGCTCTGAGATGACCACTTCCTCCCTCTCGTAGATCTCGATAACCTGATCTGAGCCCTCCTCCCTGTGGTATATCTTCACCAGCGCCGATGTGTCGAGGAAATATCTCATCTCCCCTCTTCCCTCTCGGAAATTACCGCCTCGGCCCAGCTGCTTTTAGAAGATGAGGTCAGCTCGTGTATCTCATCCAAGCTCCATCTCCCCTTCCTCTCTCCGGCCCTCCTCTTCATGCTTTTGATTAGCTTTATCTGGTTGTAAAGCAGCAACAGCTCCTGTATGTCCATCCCATCTATCTCCCTGTGTATCCTCTCCCTTATGCCCTCCATTTGCCATCCCCTCCTGAGGAAGGCTACCATTGATGATACATCACATCAGCGGTGGGAGGCAAATCCGGTTCTCCGCCGGACCTAATGGGGTTCGCATAGAAGCCTTCTATAGTATGTTGCAAGAGGTGCCGGAAAAGGGAACTTTCCACAAGAAAATGTGAACGACGAAGGAGAAGGCAATGAGACATCGACAGCAAACCATTTAAAGCTTGCCCCTTATTATATTTTATGCTACGATAATCACCCGAGAGGTGATCTTCGTGACAGAGAATATGAGAAAGGGTCTGGGGAAAAGTGAGGCCTATCTCCTCTCATCACTCCTTTCGGCGGGGAAGACCTCCTTCACCGTGGAGGAGGCCCTCAAAATATCCGGGATGAGGAGGAGAAGCCTCATAACCGCCCTGCACAGGCTCGCCAAGAAGGGATGGCTGCTGAGGATAGAGAGGGGGAGGTATCAGGTCATTCCACTTGAGGCCGGACCCTCACCAGCATACATGGAGCACAGCTTCGCGCTAGCTTCCACCCTTGTTAAGCCCTATTACATCGGATTCTGGTCCGCCCTCAACTTCCACGGCTACACGGAGCAGGTCCCCTCGACGGTCTTCGTGGCAACCACCAGGAGGAAGAGGGAGGTGTCGGTCGGGAAGGTCAGGTTCAGGTTCGTCCGCCTCTCGGAGAGGAAGTTCTTCGGATACGGCGAGGTATGGGTGGGTCACCTGAAGGTCAACGTCTCGGACAAAGAGAAGACAATAGTCGATTGCCTGGACCACCCGGAGCTATGCGGAGGGATAGCGGAGGCTGCCAAAGGGCTGTGGAACGGGGCGGATGAGATCTCGTGGGAAAAGCTGCTCGATTACGCTTTGAGGGTCGGGAACTCCGCCGTGCTGAAGAGGCTGGGATACCTGATTGAGCTCATGGGGATAGGACCTGGGAAGTGGTTCATCGAGAGGCTGAGGGGGAACATGGCCAAGGGGTTCGTCAAGCTCGACCCGATGATCGAAGGGAAGGGGAGATACAGCTCCAGGTGGCTGTTGATCATCAACGTGGGCGAGGACGAGATCCTAGGGTGGATGAGGTATTGAGAACATGATAACAGCTTATGAGGTCAGGAGGATAGCTGGCATCAAGGGGATAGATCCCGGGATAGTCGAAAAGG
>QNBQ01000495.1 GCA_003645735.1 Candidatus Poribacteria bacterium | reverse complement strand
GTCGTATCCGATCCTCTCCCCCTCCCGATCGCGCAGGTTGAGCGTGAGCGTCCTCCTCCCCTCCTTAAGCGGGGGCAGGTCGATCGACACCTTATGGGTTCCCTCACCGATCTCCATCGAGCCGATCCGTTTTCTTTCCAGCACGAACTCCAGCTCGCCCCCCTTCAGGGTCTTCACCTCCAGCTCGACCTTCGCGGGCTCGCCCGCCTTGACGATCCCCCTGTAGCCCGGCCTCAGGAGGACAGCTCTGACGGTCGGCTCGATCATCTCCCTCACCTGGACGTCGTCGAACCAGACCCTCCCCGTGCTCCCTTTGCGCATGTATAGCACAACCTGTGCGCCGCCCACC
Organism: Candidatus Poribacteria bacterium; assembly: GCA_003645735.1. Lineage (GTDB taxonomy): Bacteria > Poribacteria > WGA-4E > B28-G17 > B28-G17 > B28-G17. The sequence continues at coordinate 2,340 of QNBQ01000495.1, read as the reverse complement.
TTTCTGCCGCCGACCTCCTCAGGAACCCTGAAGATCGCCCCCACCGCTGTCCAGCCGGATGTGCCGGAGACGCATCTCGGGTAGACGCCTCCGAGCCATCTCCCCTCCTCGTCCGCCCACTCCACACATACGCCCGCCCCTTCGCCTTTAACCCCCTCCGTTTTGACCCAGGCGACGACGGCATACCTCTTCCCGGGCTTCAAATCGAGCTTCTGGATTATGAGCCTGTAGACCTCCGGGTCGTCGTTCTCATACCTCAGGCTCCTCCTACCGGTTCTCCTGACCGATTCATCTATCGACCATCCCCCATCCGGCAGGCTCCAGAGGATCGGCCTCCCGTCCTCGACAAGCTCAAAGGAGGGGTTGTAGACGAGGTTCAGCCCGCCCCACTCATCGATCTCGTCAATCCACCCCGCCGAAAAGAGCAGCACCCCTATCGCTAACATATCGTTTCCCTCCCCGATTTTTCGAAAGCGAAAGGAGCCCGGCTCTAAGTTTAACAAGCTCACCTCCGGCTTGCAAGGCGTCCCTTTAGTTGACAAGCCCGCCCCTTTCGACCGATAATAGCCTTGGCATGGATAAAAGGCGCGAAAGAGGGGGGATATCGGGTGCCAGCTCAGGTGAGGATGCCCAAGAAGGAGCTTTACACTTACGAGGATTACCTCAAACTTCCCGAGGGAGCGCCTTATCAGTTGATAGGAGGGAGGCTTATCATGTCTCCTTCGCCCTCAGTGCGGCATCAGCTCACACTTGTGAGGCTGATGATGAAGCTCAGCGGTTTCGTTGCGGAAAGGGATCTCGGGCTGGTGCTTTGCGCGCCTGTGGATGTGTATTTCGGCGAGAGGGACGTGTATCAGCCGGACATCATCTTCGTGAGCGCGGAGAGGATGGATATAGTGGAGGAGGATCTGATCAACGGCCCCCCGGATCTTGTGGTGGAGATCCTGTCGCCCTCCACAGCGTATTACGATCTGAGAAGCAAGTTCAAGGTTTACGAGAGGAGCGGGGTGAAGGAATACTGGATAGTCGATCCCGAGGAAAGGGGCATCGAGGTGTATCTGAACGAGGGGGGAAAGTTCAAGCTGATGGGGAAGGCCGAGGGGGAGGGTGAGATCGCATCTCCTCGAGGGGTTTGAGGTCGAGCTGAGCGAGGTAATGCGGTGGCCCTCTCAGGAGCCTTCCAGATGAGACTTGAGCCTCTCTATCGCCCTCGCGACCCTCTCCCTGGCCTTGAAAATCTCCTCCGGATCGGTTGTGAAATCCGTGAGGGACCTCACCAGCTCATCCGGCAACTTCAGCGCCTCCCTCGCTTCTCTCAGCACGTCCTCCCCCGCCTTGCCCTCGGCCTCCCTCAGAAGCTCCCTTAAGATGAAGAAATACTCCCTGTCCTCCAACCCCTCCCTTATCAGCTCCCACCTGATCGAATCGACCGGCCCCTCTATGACCGGCTCGCTCGGGATCTCCCTCCTGGGCGGATAGAGCAGGAAGCCGTCGCCGTTTCCCCAGAAGGTCCCAGTCGGGCTGTATGAGGCGGGGTCTTTCCAGGGATTGCGCGGTTTGCCGAAAGATGCCCAGTAGGTCGTCGACCAATAAAGCGACCCCTGCACCCCGTATTTCTCCGCCGCCCAGAACCTTATCCGGTGGCAGATGGCCGGGTGATCGATGAAGTTGTTCGGATACGGCGCCCTCGGCCCGCAACAGACATACCACCACACCTCCTCGCCCGCCCTCTGCCTCTCCTCAGCCCTCTCGGGATCGAACATGTTCAGCACGGGAACCCAGATGTCGACATGCCCGTAAAGCGGCGGCTCGGGCTGCTCCGTCAACAGCCGCTTGACGCCCGGCGCGACCCTCTTGAGCAGCTCCATCCCCTTGATCACGAACGGGTAATCCTCCTCGCTCGGCTCGTCGAACCAGTAGAAGTAGGCCTCGTCGAGCCACCCCCGCTCCCTCAGGTGATCCTCAAGCTCGCGGGCGACCTTTCTATAGATCTCCTCGAACTCGGGCGTGAACCTCTCATACGGGCCGATCGACCTCGGTATGGCCCTGAAGAGCCCCGCCGCGTTGAAGCCGTTGAACTTGAACCCGTCGATATACCTCCTCATCGCCCGATCGAACCCCTCCAGATCAAACTCAACCCTCACCTCATCGCTCGACGAGTAGGATATCCTCCCCTCAAAGCCCCTTTCGCCCTTCAGATAGGCCGATGCTTCCTGGGCTATCGATTCGGCGGCCCTCAGGAGCTCTTGGGGCGTTCCGGCGCGGCAGGCGAAGATCGCCACCGCCGGCCCCTCATCGATATACTCCTCGCCCGGCTTCAGAGGGACGCCCACATCCCTG
>QNBQ01000494.1 GCA_003645735.1 Candidatus Poribacteria bacterium | reverse complement strand
GAGGGTATACAGGGAGGGGACGAAGGCCGCCCCCGATTCGGTCGAGCTCCGCTGGAGGCTGGCCGGCCTGATGCTCAGGGGAGACAGGAGGGATGAGGCTGAAAGGGAGCTGCTCAGGATCGTCGAGATCGACCCCAAACACCTCCAGGCCAGGCTCGCCTTGGGAAGGCTTTATATGGGCGAGGGGAGGAACGAGGAGGCGATTAAACAGTTCGAGGCGGCCCTGAAGCTCTCCCCCAACTACGTCCCCCTCTACATGAACCTCGCACACCTCTACAACGCGACCGGGGATTACCGGAAGGCGATAAAGACCTGCGATGAGCTGTCGAAGTTCATACCGGAGGACTGGGAGGGTGGCGATCCGGCGGTCCAGAGGTTCGTCAGATCGGTGGTCGAGTTCCAGCTGCTGAACAAGGGGAGGGCCTACCTGGGGCTGGGGGATTACTTAGAGGCGCTCAGGTATCTGCAGAGGCTCGTGAGCCTGACGCCCGACTCGGCCGTCGCCCACTACAGGCTGGGCCTGGCCCACGCCGGGCTGAAGAATTACAGGCAGGCGATCGTGGAATACAGGAGGGCGCTGGAGCTGGATCCGAACCTCATCGCCGCCCGCCTGAAGCTGGCCGAGGCATACATAGCGCTGAGGGAGTTCGATAACGCCGTAAAGGAGTGCGATTCGGCGATAAAGGACCGCCCGGACGAGGCGGAGGCTTACTACCTGAGGGGAGCGGCCTATCTGGGGAAGGGGATGTTGAGCGCCGCCGAGCGCGACCTCAAAAGGGCCGTCCGGATCGATCCGAGCCACGCCGAGGCATACGCCGCCCTGGGCAACCTCTACCTTCAGAAGGGGAATTTCGAAAGCGCGGAGCTGAGCTATAAAAAAGCGATAAAGATCGATCCGAACCTCGGCCAGGCCCATCGCGGGCTGGGGGATCTCTACTCCAGGACGGGGAGGGTCGAGGAGGCGATCTTGAGCTATAGGAGGGCGATTGAGGTCGACCCGGACTCCCCCTTGAACTACAACAACCTCGCCTGGCTGCTGGCCTCCCTGGGCAGGGATCTGGACGAGGCCCAGAGGCTGGCCGAGAAGGCCGTCTCGATGGACCCCCGCTCCCCCGTCCTGCTCGACACCCTCGGATACGTCTACTACGTCAAGGGGATGTACCAGGAGGCTATAACGAACCTAATGGCCGCCAGGGCCGCCGACAGGGATAACCCCCTGATCGCCTATCACCTGGGGATGGCCTACTGGAAGGCGGGCAGGAGGGAGGAGGCCGCCAGGGAGCTCGGGGAGGCGCTCAAGATGAACCCCTCCTTCGAGGGGGCGGAGGAGGCTAGGAAGATATTGAGGCAGATGGAGGGGAGGTGAACGGATGAGGAGGGGGATAGGCCTGCTTATCATCATCCCTTTGGCATCGTTCGCCCTCATCGGTTTGAGCTCTTCGGAATACAAGGTCGGGATAGGCGACGTCCTCAACGTGAGGATCTGGGAGCACGAGGAGCTCGGCGGGACGGTCACGGTGGGGCCGGACGGGACGATAACCCTCCCGCCGCCCATAGGGACCATACAGGTCGACGGGCTCACACCCGGGGAGATAGCCGGCCGGGTCAAATCCATCCTCTCACAATACCTGCGGGGCGAGCTTCAGGTGATCGTCCAGGTGACCCAGTTCAACAGCAAAGCCGTCTACATCTTCGGCGAGGTGGCCTCCCCGGGGAGGAAGTCGGCCGTTAAACCCCCCTCGCTTCTGGAGCTCATAGCGATGGCCGGGGGGCTGACGGCGAACGCCGATCCGACCGACATCCGGGTGATACCGGCCGACGGGAGCGGGATGAGGAGGGTCGACCTCTCGAAGTTCTTCGAGACGGGCGACGAATCGCTCATCCCACAGCTCAACGCGGGCGATATCGTCTACGTGCCGCCCAAGAAGGCGGAGACGGCGGCTGGGGCCGAGGCGGGGACAACCGGCGAGCGGCCCCCCGCGGCCGAGGAGGCGAAGCCCGAGCCGGTGACCATATACGTCATGGGCAGGGTGCTGAAGCCGGGAGCCTACCAGTTCGAGAAGGTCCCCACCCTGCCCGAGGTGATATCGATGGCGGGCGGCGTGCCGGAGGGCTATCTGTTGAGGAGGGTGAGGGTTGTCAAGAGGAACGAGAGCATAACGGTCGACATGAAGAGGTTCATGGAGACGGGCGACGCCTCCCTGCTGCCGGAGCTCTCCTCGGGGGATATCGTCTACGTGCCGGAGGAGGGCGCGATAGAGAGGATGAAGAAGCGGAGCATCTCGGTGATAGGCGCCGTCAACTCGCCCGGCAGCTTCACGGTGGAGGGGGAGATCAACCTGATAGACGCCATAGCGATGGCCGGCGGGCTGAGCCAGGAGGCCGACCCCACCAGGGTGACCGTCACCAGGGAGACGCCCGATTTCATCCAGAGCCAGGAGTTCGACCTGACCAAGATGAAGGAGGTGCCCGTCATAAAGCCGGGCGACAAGATATTCGTCCCCAGGAGGGGGGAGGTCGGGAGGACCGTCAGGGAGATATTCGGCGTGTTGAGGGATATCCTCTTCATCTACAGCACATACCTGATCATAACGAGGTGAGAGGGAGATGAGGGAGATAAACTGGAGAAGCCTGAGCCTGAGGGATTACCTCCACATATTGAACAGGAGGAAATGGGCGGTCATAATACCGTTTGTG
>QNBQ01000493.1 GCA_003645735.1 Candidatus Poribacteria bacterium | reverse complement strand
GATCCTGAGGTTCTCCTCGCTGAACCCCAGCTCCGAAAGGGGCATGATGGCCGTCGACTTGTCCAGTATCCTCATGACGACGCTCTCCCCGAAGATCGTCGGTATGACCGAAACCCTCAGCTCGACCTTCCTGGGGCCGACCTTCAGCCCTATCCTGCCGTCCTGAGGGAGCCTCTTTTCGGCTATGTTCATCTTGGACAGGATCTTTATCCTGGAGACGACTGCGTTGTGAAGCGGCTTGGGGATCGGCTGCTTGTAGTGCAGGTCGCCGTCTATCCTGAACCTGACGGCCACCTCCCTCTGGAACGGCTCGATGTGGATGTCGCTGGCGTTTTCTTTCAGCGCCTGGAGGATTATCCTCCACACCAGCCTCACCACATACGACCTTTGGGCCTCCTCTATCGCGGCGCTGGTCAGGTCTATCTCCTGCTCCGTCTCCTCGGCGAACTCCTCTATCTCGCTGATCTCCTCCTCGATCCCCTCCACCTCCTCCTGTATCAGGAAGTCGTAAAGCGCCTCCTCGCTCTGTCTGCCGTAGACCTCCTCCAGCTTCCTCTTGATCTCGCTCGGCAGCGCGAAGAAGGGTTGGATCTTCAGCTTGGAGTGCGTCCTTATCTCCATCTCCCTCAGGGCGAAGAGATCGAACGGGTCGGCCATCGCCACCGAAAGCGTCCCCTCATCCCTGCCTATCGGGACGATCATCAGCCTCCTGGACATCGCCTCGGGGAAGATCCTCACCACGTCCGGGTCGATCTCCTCGTCCATCAGCTCAACATACCCTATCCCCCACTCCTCGGCGGCGGCCTGAAGGGCGGTGGTGGCGTCGAGCAGGTGCATATCGACCACGACCTGGTGCAGGTATTCGCCTCTCCTGGTGGCCTCCATGACCGCCCTCTCTATCTGCTCGTCGGTCAGCAGCTTCCTCTTCCTGAGCACCTCTTCGTATTTTTTGTTCAGAACCGCCTTTCCCAACTTCTCGCCCCCTTAAGCATTCTGGCCAGCTCCTCGGGGTTGGTGGCGAACTCCAGCGCCGTCTCGTAGCTTATGAGGCCGTCCAGATACAGCTTCCTCAGGGCCTGATCGCGCGTCTGCATCCCGTATTCGGCGCCGGTTTGTATCTGCGCCTCTATCATGTGGGTCTTCCCCTCCCTTATGAGGCTCCTTATGGCCGGGGTGGCGACCATGATCTCCAGCGCCAGCACCCTGCCCCTTCCGTCCTTCCTCGGCACCAGCGTGTGGGACAGCACCCCTTGAAGCGTCATGGAGAGCTGCAGCCTGACCTGGTGTTGCTGCTGGGCCGGATACATGTCTATGATCCTGTCGACGGTCTGGGCGGCGCTGGTGGTGTGCAAGGTGGCCAGCACAAGGTGGCCGGTCTCGGCGGCGCTTATGGCCGCCATTATGGTCTCCAGATCCCTCAGCTCGCCTATGAGGATGACGTCCGGGTCCTCGCGCAGCGCGTATTTCAGCCCGTCATAGAAGGAATCGGTGTCCTGGCCGACCTGTCTCTGGCTTATGTAGCTGAGCTTATCCTCGTGCCAGAACTCGATCGGATCCTCGATCGTTATTATGTGTTTGCGGGCGTTGGAGTTGATGTGGTCTATCATGGCCGCTAGGGTCGTGGACTTCCCGCTGCCGGTCGGCCCCACCACTAGCACCAGCCCCCGCGGCTTCATCGCCAGCTCCGCCACAACCGGCGGCAGGTTCAGCTCTTTGATGCTTTTGACCTTGAAGGGGATCAGCCTGAGGGCTGCGGCGAGCGTCCCGCGTTGGCGGAAGATGTTAACCCTGAACCGGGCGAGCCTCTCTATCCCGAAGGCGAAGTCGAGCTCCTTCCTCTCTTTGAGCAGCTCCCTTTGTTCATCCGTCGTGATCTGGTTTATGAACTCCTCGACGTCCTCCTCGGTGAGGGGAGGAAAGGAATCGATGGGGATCAGCTCCCCATCGATCCTCAAAGCGGGGGGGCGTCCGACCTTGATGTGGATGTCGGAAGCCTCCCTTTCGACCGCCATCCTCAAGATCTTTTCAGCATCGATCCCCATGGCCGGACACCCCCCTTCGCTGAGGCTCAAATTTCAGGGGAAAGATTAATCTTGGGTATCAGTAGCCTCAGCTTCGCCTCCCATGAACCCCGTCGGTATTGTATCGTTGCTGTCCACGACGTGGGGGCCTCTCGAGGCGCTGGCAACGATCAGGATCTGGTTGCCGTCGGCATCTGTATCGCCGAGCGCGCCGGCGAAGTAGTTGTTGGTGTCATCGTTGCCGTCGTTGTCCAGATCGGCCTCGACCTCGTAGACGAACCTGACCTCGGAGTTAGGCTCGAACCCCAACAGGGCGAACCCCTCGCTGGTGGTTGCATTGCCGTCGCTGTCCAGCGCCTGCCAGGTGACGGCCTGGTTGCCGGCGGTCGCCAGCGTGGAGGGGAGCCTCGGGGAAGGCGGGCAGGTCAGATAGGTGCCGTTCGCCATCTTATAAGCCTCCTCGGCCGTCCTTATCCCGTCCAAGTTCGCGTAAGCCTCGGCGTGCTTAGCGCTGCCCCTCAGCTTGGTGTAGACCGGTATGCCTATCGCCGCCAAGACGGCCAGGATAGCCACGGCTATCAGCAGCTCCATCAAAGTGAAACCCTTCTGATTCCTGACCATCCACCTCATCATCGCTCATCAACCTCCCTTTATGGAGGATTTTTGAGGACTCGCCCTT
>QNBQ01000492.1 GCA_003645735.1 Candidatus Poribacteria bacterium | reverse complement strand
CTCAGGACTGCGTTCGTCAGGCCGCCGAGGATTGCCCGGGCGACGCCATTCAGATCGAGGAGTAACCTCCTTGGATCTCCCTGAGGGAAGGCGGGCCATGCCCCCTTCCCCCACACCCCCTCAAAATCTGCCGCGCAGCTCCCTCAGCATCCCTCAGCGCCCCGACTTGCACCTCTTCCGACAGCAGCTCAAGGGCCGCCCTCTTAAGCTCATCGATCCCGCAGTAAACGGCCCCCGTTCGCCGACATATCTCCTCATACATCCTCGTCCTCCTCGGTCTGATCCATCTCTTCCGATCGACCTTCAGTATGATCACCCTCCTCCCGCTGCTGGCCGCCTCGCTGACCATCGACATGCTATCCTCCGTGACGATCACCAGATCCGATATCGCCAGTATCTTCAAAACGGCTTCCTCGATCACCCTCCCCCTGCCGACCAGCGCCAACACCTTACACCTCGGATCCCCCTCGAACGCCTCCTCCACCATCCCCTCGACCTCCGGGGGAGTCCGGCGCGATGTGGTCAGGGTCAGCTCCCCATCTATCTCCTCGAGCAGGGCTTTGAGCTCGGAGATCAGCCTCTCGGCCGTGCGAGGCGAGATCGTGTTATACCTGTCCTCCCCGCCCAGAAGCACACCCACCCTCCGCCTCGGCAAGAGGGCCATCTCCCCGGCCAGCCGTTCCCTCAGAGCGTCGAGCCGTTGGGGGGTTATCCTGTTGGGCACCCCGATGGCCTTGAAGACGTTCCCCCTCGGGATGCGGGGCCACAGATGCTTAGGGAGGATGACGAGGTCGAACCAGGCTATCCCCGTCGGCGACGGCCTGAGCGAGACGGCCGAGGGGGCTTTGAGGAGCTTGCCCAGGAGGAGGTTGACCGGGGCGACGGACGAGCCGGTCGAGAGTATCAGGTCGAACCGACCCTCAAGCGGCAGGCTTCCAAACGATTCATCCGTCAAGCTCCAGGAGAGCGTGAATCTGACCAGCTTTCCCGGCAGGGGCGCCCATCCCAGAAGCCTCATCGCCACCCTCAGCAGGTCGTCCCTCAGCTTGCTCTTATGCCTCACCTCGACGATCAACCGCTCGACCTCGACCATCTCGGCCAGCCTCTCGGCTATGCCGATCGATTGGTTCAGGTGGCCCGGCTTCCCGTCGCTTAGTATCAACAGCCTGAATGGCCTCCCCATAGCCCATCACCCCTGAGGCTGGGTCTTCCATCTCCGGTGTATCCACAGCCATTGATCCGGGTATCGGCAGATCAGCTCCTCAACCGCTCTAACGACCGCCTCGGTGTTCAGCCTGACATCCCTTTCGAAATCCCCTGTGATTACAAGCTCGATCGGCTCCGAGGCGATCGCTCGATGGGTGTCGTCCGGCATCCTCACATCGGCCGATATATGAAGCGCAGCGCCCGTCCTCAGCGCCAACGCAACCGGCGCCCTCTCCCAGGAGGCCGGCCTCCCCAGGAAATCTATGAAAACCCCGCTTCGACCCGCGTCCTGATCGGCCAGGAAGCCCACCACGTAGTTCCGCCGGAGGAGCTTCACCGCCCTCCTGAGCGCCCCTCGCTTCGGTATGATCTCAAGCCCGAACCTCGACCTGTGCGATCGAACCAGCTCGTCCAATCTGGGGCTTTTGAGCGGAAAGGCGATCACCGCCTTCCTATCAAGCGTCGCCCCGTAAAACGGGGCCAGCAGTTCCCAATTGCCCAGGTGCGGGATGAACAGTATAACCCCTCTCCCCCTCTCCAGCGACCTGTATATCCTCTCCAGGCCGCAGGGTTTGATCTTCTCGAAGAGGTTTTCATCGTTCAAGAGGGGTATCCTCAGGAACTCGATCAGGTTCTTCCCCAGGTTTACGAAACAGGCGCGGACGATTCGCCCGGGCGAGGCGGAGGGGTTTCGCCGCCTGATGTGTTGAATGGCGTGCGATACGTTCTCCGCGGCGACCCTCCTCCTGAACCCCGAAAGATGATAGGCCAGGCCCCCTAAGAGGGCGCCCAGCCTCATCGCCCCGGCTTCGTCCATCCTCAGAGCTATCCGCTTCAGGGCCTGGATGATGGGGTAAGGGTCCGCCAACGATCTCACCACCCCAGCCCTTCCAGAAGCGCCAGGGCTATGACCATATGGCCGGAGGGGTAGGGGTGGACCGGCTCGGGACAGAAATGCTCCCTTGGGCGGTATTTCAGCTGCCTCTGGAAGGCGTCATGTGTCCTGATGTGGACGGCCTCGAACTCGTCGGCGAGCTTCTCAACGACCTGGAGGTATTCGTCGAGCATCTTCAAAACCTTTCCCTCGTGGGGATCGTCGCGGGCGGCGCTTATGTAGAACGGATCGAGCAGTATCAGCCTCGCCCCCGTCCTCTCAACCGTCATCCTCAGACACTCCCTGTAGAGCCGCTCGTATTCGTCCACGGGCACGGCCTCGGGGGTGTTGTTCAGGGTCCTGTGCAGGTCGTTTATCCCGATCATGACCGACACCCAGTCCGGGTTATGCGCTATGACATCCCTCTCCCACCTGGCGCGCAGGTCGCGGACGGTGTTCCCGCCTATCCCCTCGTTGAAGTAGGCGATCCTCCTCTCGGGATAGCGGGCGGTTATGAGGTCGATGGCGAGTTTGACGTATCCGTTTCCGAAGGGCTTATGCTCCGCCCTCCTGCCGCAATCGGTTATGCTGTCGCCGATGAAAACGACCGTCTGGCCGTCCTCGAAAGCG
>QNBQ01000491.1 GCA_003645735.1 Candidatus Poribacteria bacterium | reverse complement strand
GGATTTTTCACCCCCGCTTCGCCAAGCCTCCTCTTCAGGATGACGTTCACCTCCCTCGGCAACAGCTCCAGCGGGCAGATGTAATCGCACAGGCCGCACTCACAACAGAGGAAGGCGGTCGTGAAGGCGGAGGGGTCCAACACGTTCGCCAAGGCCATCCTGCTCATCGTCCTGTGCGGCTGGATGCTATGGCCGAGGAGGTTGCGGGACAGATATCGGTGCACATGCTACAGGTGCAGCAGATCATCGAGAACTTCAGGGCCGTGTTCTCCGGAGCGGTCAGCTTCTTGACCCATCTATGATCCTTCGGCAGGACGATGACCCCGTTTGTGGTTTTGGTGATGGGCAGGGATAGATCCTCCACGACCTTCCCCATCATCGGCCCGCCGTCCAGCACGACGAACTCCTCGACCGTCGCGCCTCCCGCGAGCTCGATGGCCTCCCGGTAAGACGTTCCGACGGGGAGCCTCATCGTCAGGGGCTTTGAGACGGCGCCGTTTACGGTGACGAGCTTGTGCGTGACGGGTTTCCCCTCCATCGCCTCGGCGATGTTAAAAAGCGTCTCGACGTTCGAAACGACCACGCCGACCTGAAGCGGTATGCCCCCCTCCGGCACGACCCTCCCGGTCACCTCATAGGTGAGGAGCTGTTCGTCGCCCGCGGGGTAGAAATCGCCCAGTTCGAAAAGCTCAAGCTTTTTGTAACGCCTGAGCGCCTCCTTCAGGGCCGAGACGGCCTCCGAATATTTCCCCTTGACAGCCACGACCCCTTTCTCGGCGCCGGTCGCCCTGACGACGGCGGAAAGACCTTTGAGTATCCGGCGGGGCTGTGTTCTCATCAGGTGCTGATCGCCGTGCAGCAGGGGCTCGCATTCGGAGCCGTTGGCTATAACGATCTCGACCTTGGCGTCTATCTTGACGTGGGTGGGGAACCCCGCTCCGCCCGCTCCGACGACCCCCGCCTCCCTCACCTGGTCGACCAACGCCATCTATCCTACCTCCCCTCCTCTAAAGCAGCTTGAACGGCGGCCTGGACCGCCGCCGTGTCGCCGAAGATCGCCATGACGACCACGTGCTGGGGACAGGCCCCCACTATCTCGTGGATGACCACATCGGCGGCCTTCTCGGCCCTATCGGCGGCGGCGAAGATCTCCGCCACCTGCCCCTGGATCAGCGCCACCGCGCCCCATCTCCTGGAGAGTATCTCCTCCCGCTCCCTCTGATCGGAAAACCTCATCCTGCGGCACAGCCTCCTTATCGTGCCCTCGGTCGGCGCGTTTATGATCTCGACCCTGATCGGCATCTCACACCAGCCTCCTGCCCTCCTTCGTCACGATCTCCAGACCCCTCTCCTTGGCGATATCCCTGGCGAGCGGGGTGATGATAACCGGGTTGGGGACGATGACCCTTCTGACCTGTGGGGATATGCCCGCGATCACGGAGGCGGTCACAACCGGCTTCCCCTTGCCCTCGGGGAGCTTCAGCTCCATCTCCTCAGGCTCCCTTTCCTCAGCTCCTCTGATCTCTGCCAGCGATACGACCCCGTCCTTTGTGATCAGCTCGACCGCCTCCCCTCCCCTCAGCCCGGCCGCGTTGCCCTCATCGGTGTCTAAATGCAACTGCAGCTTTTGATTTTCCCCTACCTTCACCCTCACGTTGTCGAATATCAACCCCCTCTCGCCCGTCACCCTCACCCTGACCGTATCGCCGTTCGAGACGCCTATCTCCTCCGCCTCCTGAGGCGACATATGGACGTGTCTTGCGGGGATGATGGCGCCGTGTTCCAGGTAAATCGAGCCCTTCGGGCCGACGATCGTTATAGGGGCGGCATCCTCCAGGTCGCCTGAGTCCCTCACCGGCGGATCGATCCCCAGCCTTATGGCATCGGTCCTGGCCACCTCAACCTGCGTATACTCCCTCAACGGCCCCAATATCCTCACCCTCTCTATCGCACCCCTGGGCCCGACGATCGTGACCGTCTCCTGGGCGGCGAAGTTGCCGGGTTGGTAGAGGTCCACGTAGTGGGTCAGCTCCCTCTTGCCGTAGATGATTTCGAGGTGTTCAGGCGTGATGTGGATGTGGCGGGCCGAGATGCCGACCGGCACCTGATGGCGCTGTGCGACCAGGTCACACGCCCTGACCGTCTGGCAGATCCTGGTCGCACAGAAGCCGCATGCGGCGCAAAGCGACTCTATGACTTTCTCCGTTATCGCTTCGATCAGTTCCTCGTCGGTCATCTTTCAAACGAGAGGATCAATCGACCATTTTTCCGAGGCTTTCGAGAGCCCTGTTGACTTCGCTGTGAGGCCTGGGTATGACGTGAACGGAGATCAGCTCGCCGACCCTCCTGGCCGCTTCGGCGCCGGCCTGGGTGGCGGCCTGAACGGCCCCTACATCCCCTCTGACCATGACCGTCACAAGGCCGCCCCCCACCTTCTGAATCCCCACCAGCGTCACGTTGGCCGCTTTGACCATGGCATCGGCGGCCTCGATGCTCGCCACCAGCCCCCTCGTCTCGATCAAGCCCAACGCATCTCCCATCCCGCAGCCCTCCGAAGAGAGGTTTTTCCCGAGCCGGTTCAAGTATACACCAAAAACCCCTGGATAGTCAACGTTAAGGTTTCGTTGACGTGGGATAAGGGGAGTGGTAAAATGTCGGCGTGATGAGGAGCTTGTGGTTAGCGGCGGTTATCGCGGTTGTGGCCTCTTGGT
>QNBQ01000490.1 GCA_003645735.1 Candidatus Poribacteria bacterium | reverse complement strand
CGCCCGGTGGATCAGCTTGATCAGCGGGTTCGAAAACGGGTTCCACTTAGGGAAGGGCATGACGGCTATCCTCCCGGAGAACCTCTCGAAGAGCGGTTTGAGTTCGAGCAGCTTTTCAATCGCTTTCCTTTCCGCGGCGACCTTCTCCTTCTCGCCTTCCAAAGCGGCCAGTATCCGATCCAGTCTCTTTTCTTCGCCGTCGAACGTCGTCAGGGCGAAGAGCAGCCCTCCCCTGACCTCAACCGCATCGAACTCCCCCTTGATCGGGACATCGATCAGGTCTATCCTCCATTTCATGCAGGGCGGCCACCCCCTGAGGGCGGGGACGCCGCCTGACAGATCGATCCTCACCTCGCCCGGGTCGCCTCTGAGGATCAGCTTCCCCCCTTCTTCGACCTCGCTCACGAGGGCGAACAGATGCCTCCCCTTGATCCTCAGCTTCGCCGCCCTGTCCTTCAGGCAGACCCTTCCGCCGTTGTGATCGGGGTCGATCAGGTGGAAGGGCACGCCGAAGATCGTTTTAACGCCCGGCTCAAGCCCGGCCCAGGAGTTCGGGTCGTCCCAGTCGTATGAGAGCTCGACGTTTGCGAACGGGCGTAGGTCGTAGATCTTAAAGCCCTCGGGGATCCTCACGTCCGGCCCGGCTCCCCTGGGCTTGGCTATCCGGCAGGGAAGCGGCTCGACGGAGAGGTCGATCATCCCCACGCCTATCGTGTCGCCGTATCTCACGCCGTGGATCACCAGCGTGTCGGGCCTGTTCGGCATCTCCTCGTAGTTCACCCCCAGCTTAAGCTCTCGGGGGGGCGAGGAGCCGCGCATGAGGAAAACTTTTTTGCCCCGTAGGTCGAACATTGGGAAGGTGACGTTCAAATCGAACGGCTGGGGCCTTCCTTTTCCGTGTCTAATCAGCTTGAACGAGAAGCTCCCGTCGCCGTAGTATCGGTATTCGTCGATGTTCGTGTGTCTCCCCCCTTTGCAGAACGCCAGCGCTGCTTTCTCGCCGCACACGACCCTGACGACCGCATCGCCCACGGGGTAGGCGATCCGCTCGGCCATCCCCCAAAGCCCGCCGAAATCGGCCCTCTTTCCCTTGCCGACCTTACAGCCCTCGAAAAGGCCGAGCATCTCCGTGAAGGCGCCGTCGTATTTCTCGACCGTCGGATGGTATTCGTCCCTGAAAAGCTCGTGCCACCTCTCGCACGCCCCTCTCAAATAGTGGCCGATCACCGGATCCCCGGTCGAGACGTATATCAGGATCATCGCGTAGACGACGCACCACACCTCGTTCGAGCAGGCGCTGCCCAGCCAGTTGACCCCGGAGTTGGGCTCCATCAGGAAGGAGCTGTCGAGGTTGTCCATCTCGTCGTTGTCGCAGGCCCAGATCGGCATATACCGATACATCATCGTCCTGGCGAGCCTGTAGGCTTCCTGGGCGAGCCGGCGCCGCTCCGGATCGTCGCGGAAGGTGTAGTAATACCTCAGGCAGAAGGCGACCGATGGGGCGGCCCCCCAGCAGAACTGGGCCGTCGGCACGTCCGCGTATCCGTTTCGGGTGTAGAGGATATGCTTCGTCCACCTGAGGACGCCGTCTATCAGGGGGAGGTATCTGCCGAACCGATCCGGGTCGTTCCTGTATGCGTCGAGATAGGCGAGGGCAAGCTGCCACCCCTGGATGTTGTGGAGCGTCTCGACCCCTTTCCCGAAGATATCGATCCCCTCCCCCTCAAGCGGCTTCCTCCAATAAATGCACTCCTCCCCGTCGACGACCATCCTCTCGGCCCATCCCGCCAGGAACTCCAGATCCCCGGCCAGCCTCTCGATCGCCCGCTCGTCGCCGACCTCGAAGATGTGATCCACCGGGCTTAAGTCCCAGCCGATTCCCCCGAAGATAAGCGTCCCCGGCTTGAACCACCGCGCGTTCCTCTCGGTCAGCCTGTGATACAGCCTCCCCATCCGCGGCGGCCCGTAACCTTTCACCCTATACGGCCCCGGCAGCCACGACAGATCGCTCACCTCGGGCGCCGAGGGGAGCAGGTCGCGGTATCTGTCCCAGATGAACTCCTGGACGAAGAGGTTGGGGTCGGAATCGGGGCCGAGGTCGGGGTTGACCAGCAGGGTGAAATGCGAGGAGATGACGACGGGCGGCTCGGGATATCTGAGCTTCACGTATCCCTCGGCGTAAGGGTAGACCAGCGTGAAGAACTGTTCCGCCTCCCCCAGCCTCCAGCAGTAGGCCGAGGCGATGTATTTCTCGGTGTGATCGGTCAGCCTGGCGCCGTGGAAGTCGTAGGCGACGTAGAGTTTGGAGCTCGGCTTCCAAAGCCCGACGGTCGCAAGCGGGTAGGCCCCTATCGGCGGGCAGTATGTCCAGTTCCTCGACCAATCGCTCGCTATCTGCTTGCCGTATCCCCTTTGATCGCCCTGCAGAGGGTATGGGTCGATGACGGGCGTTGGTATGTTCCACCCGCGTTGGTGGAAGATCTCGGCCCCGGGGAGGGGACAGACGAGGAAGTGAAACGGGGCTTCGCCGATCGCTTCCCTCCAGGCCTCCTCGTCGAACGACTCCATCTGGAGCTTGAACCTCACCTCGGGGTAGGGGTCGCCCGGCTTAAGCTCGACCTCTACGAACGACCCTTCCTCTAAAGTCGGGGTCGGATCGGCTTTGAGCCCTTCGAGCCTTAGCCTAACGCCGTCGATCTCCCTGACCCTCTCCGCCCAGATG
>QNBQ01000489.1 GCA_003645735.1 Candidatus Poribacteria bacterium | reverse complement strand
GTGCGGCCGGATACCCGTAACCCGGTCGATGAGGCTAGAGGTGAGATTCTGAGATGTTCTTCAAAGGGTATCTGCTCGATCCGTTCCAGGAGGAGGCGATAAAGGCGATAGACGAGGGGAAATCGGTCCTGGTGGCCGCCCCCACGGGCGCCGGAAAGACCGTCATAGCGGAGTATGCCATCGAGCGGTGCCTGGAGAGGGGGAGGAGGGTGATCTATACCGCGCCGATAAAAGCCCTGAGCAACCAGAAGTTCAGGGATTTCTACGCCGATTACGGGGATCTGGTGGGCATAATGACCGGGGATGTCGTCATCAACCCCGACGCCCCCGCCCTGATCATGACGACCGAGATCTTCAGAAACACCATCTTCGAGGACCCCTCCCAGCTGGACGAGGTCGAATACGTGATATTCGACGAGATCCACTACATCAACGACATCCAGCGCGGCACAGTCTGGGAGGAGAGCATCATCTTCGCGCCCCAGCACATAAGGTTCGTCTGCCTCAGCGCCACGATGCCCAACCTCGAGCAGTTCGCAAGCTGGATGCAGTCGGTCAGGAGGATACCGATCCACGTCATAAACGAGAGGAAACGTCCCGTCCCCCTGGAGCACCGGCTCTACATCAGGGGCATAGGGGTCGCGGACCTCGAGACGTTCAAAAAGCTCAAATCGATCATAGATTCGTGGGGGATCAGGGATATCAGGAAGCTCGACCCCAGGTGGCTTAAAGGGCTTGACCTGGAGCCCTGCTCCGACCTGATCGATTACCTCAGCTCAAACGACAAGCTCCCCTGCCTCTTCTTCTGCTTCAGCAGATCCAGGTGTGAGGAATACGCGGCCTACTACTCCTCCAGAAAGAACTTCCTGACCCCGCGGGAGAGGGAGGAGATGCTGGAGCTTTACGAGAGGCTGTGCGAGCAGTTCAGCCTGAAGGAGGAGCCGGGATACGAGCGGTTCAAGGAGATGCTCTCAAAAGGCGTGGCCTACCATCACGCCGGGATGTTGCCCACCTTCAAGGAGGTGATCGAGAGGCTGTTCACCTCCGGCCTGATAAAGCTGCTCTTCACGACCGAGACCTTCGCCGTCGGGATAAACATGCCCGCCAGAACCGTCGCCTTTGAGGGGCTGGAGAAATACGACGGGGTGGAGTTCAGGTATCTCAAGACCAGGGAATACCACCAGATGGCCGGACGGGCCGGTAGGAGGGGGATCGACAGCGTCGGATACGTCTACGCGCAGGTCGACCCGATCTTCTCGGA
Source organism: Candidatus Poribacteria bacterium (assembly GCA_003645735.1). Classification (GTDB taxonomy): domain Bacteria; phylum Poribacteria; class WGA-4E; order B28-G17; family B28-G17; genus B28-G17. The sequence continues at coordinate 1,462 of QNBQ01000489.1, read as the reverse complement.
TCCGGACGAGGTGGAGAGGATCGTGGCGGGGGAGATCGAGCCGATAGAGAGCCAGTTCAACCTCTCCTATTCCAGCATCCTCAACCTCTACGCGAAATACGGTGAAGAGATATTCGACGTCTGCTCGCTCAGCCTCAGCAACTACCAGACGAGGGAGCTTGTGGAGAAGCTGGAGGCCGAGATACAGAGGCTGAGGCAACAGGCCAAGGAGCTGCCCGTCCCGACCTGCATCCACAAATGGGTCGACCCCATGAAGATCCTGAGGAGGTATTCCTCGCTGCTGGAGGAGCACGAGGCGATCCGCGAAAGCTTAAGGGAGGCGAGGCTGAGGTTCGGCCCGGCCAGGCTCAGGCGCGGCATGTTCGCCAGGATGAAGCGCAGGATGCAGGGGCTTGAGAGGAAGCTCAGGATGCTCCCCTGCAACAAATGCAAGCACAAGGATCGCTGCCTGGCCGAATACAGGGCGCTGGCCGAAAACAGGAGGTTGAGAAGGGAGCTGAACAGGAAGAAGAGGGAGGCCGAACAGGGGATAAGGAAGCTGATCGAGAAAAAACTGGCCGTGCTCAGGGATCTCGGCTACATCGACGAGGAGGGGCTGCTGCCGAGGGGCGAGTTCGCCTCCCAGATCTACGGCTACGAGCTTCAGGTGACCCAGCTCTTCTTCGGGGGACACTTCGAGAGGCTCGACGAGGATTACATCAACGTCCTGGTCATGGCGATCGTCTTCGAGTCCAGAAAGGGGGATTGGTTCAGGAAGGTGAGGGATAAGAAGCTCAGGAAAATCCTCTCGAGGGCCAAGACGGAGATCGAGGTGATAAGACAGGTCGAGCTGAAACATGGTCTAGAGGAGCTGACGCCTCAGCTCGACGACAGCTTCAGCGCCGCCACTCTGGCCTGGAGCAGGGGATGCGATTTCCACGAGCTGAGCGAATACACCTCGCTGGACGAGGGCGATATGGTCAGGGCGTTCAGGAACGCGATCGACCTGCTGAGGCAGATGAGGCGGGCGCTCAAGGACCATCCAACCCTCTACCCGAAGCTGGCCGTCTGCATGGATAAGCTCAACAGGGACGTGGTCGACGCCGAAAGGCAGCTCAGGATAGATCAGGAGATGGAGAGGGAATCGCTTTCGGGCGAGATAGATGAAGAGGTATGCTAAGGCGGCGCTCAGGGGGTGAGCCGGGGTGGTCGGACTGGTCAGGTGTGAAAGCTACGATCGGGAGGCAGTTGGGGAGGCTGTGGGGCGCGTCTTAGAGCTTCTGGGTGGCGTCCACAGGTTCGTCAAGCCGGGCGAGAGAGTTCTGATAAAGCCCAATTTGCTCTCGCCCGCCCATCCCGATCGGGCGATAACCACACACCCGTCCGTTGTGGAGGCTGTGATCGAGCAGGTGAAGCTGGCCGGCGGCCTCCCGATCATAGCCGAAAGCCCGGGGGCCGGGGTGAGGCATGATGAGACCAACAT
>QNBQ01000488.1 GCA_003645735.1 Candidatus Poribacteria bacterium | reverse complement strand
GGACAAGGAGGCCAACAACACCGTCACTCCCATCCGAGCTTCTGAAGCTGTAAGGCATTGGCGAACCATCCGATCGATCCGATGATGACCCAGAGGAGCGACCTTCGAATGAAGGGGGCCATCTTTTCGAAAAACTCCCTATAGCCCCGCTGCTTGGATATCTTCAAAGGAGCGCCGGGACACCATTTTACGACAGGTTGAGCTTAGAATCAAGCTTCCCTGGTATTGGATTTCCCCTCCCCTCGATGGGGAGGATCGGGTGAGGGAAAACCACATCTCGAGACCGGCGCGGAAACCCAGCTTGAAAAGGGGGGAAAGGCTGTTGTAAGATTGATCGTAAGCTCGGCTCGGGGAGGTGCGGCGTGTTTGCGACGTTTATAATCTTCGAATGTGCCGCGATGATGTTTTCGGGGGGCGTTGAGAAGAAGCTGATAGAGTTCGGCTGGGATGAACCGGACACGAAGTTCATGAGGGAGCATATCCAGGAGATGGAGAGGATGCCGTTTGATGGGTGCGTCTTCCACGTCAACTATGAAACCGCCGATGGCAAAACGGGCAGATTCACCTGGGAGTGCTGGGGGAGGAGGGCCTTCTCCGAGGAGGAGGTGAGGGGGGCGATAGAGGATCTGAAAAACACCCCGTTCAAAAGGTTCAAACACAACTTCCTCAGGTTCAACGTCACCCCGGGGGACGTCGACTGGTTCGACGATTTCTCGGCCATCCTCTCCAACGCGAGGCTGGCGGCCAGGATAGCCAGGGAGGGGGGATGCGCCGGGATACTGTTCGATATCGAGCAGTATCAGTTTCCGCTTTTCGACTACAACAAGCAGAAATACAGGGACAGGAAGTCGTGGCGCCAATACTCCGCCCAGGCCAGAAGGCGGGGAAGGGAGATCATGATCGCCTTCCAGTCGGAATACCCCGACATAACCGTCTTCCTCACCTTCGGCTACTGTCTCCCCTGGGTCCAGAGCGAGGGGGGGAGAAAGGAGCTGAGCGAGGTGAGCTACGGGCTTCTGGCGCCTTTCCTGGACGGGATGCTGGAGGGGGCTGCGGGCGGCTCGAAAATAGTGGACGGGTGCGAGCTGGCCTATCCCTTCAAGGACGTTTCAAGGTTCGATTGGGCCTACAGGGTGATGTCGGAGGAGGTTTTGAAGATCGTCTTCATGCCCGAGAAATACCGGCGCGTCTTCAGCTTCGGATTCGGGATATGGATGGATTGCAAGTGGAGGGAGCTGGGCTGGCACACGGACGATCTCTCCAAAAACTACTACACCCCTCAGGAGTTCGAGGAGAGCCTTTACAAAGCGCTGACGACGGCCGACGAGTATGTCTGGATCTACACGGAGCAGCCGAGGTGGTGGACGGCGGAGGGAGGGCCCAGGGATCTGCCCGAGGAATACATTCAAGCGGTCTGGAACGCCAGGAGGAGGGCGGGGTTGAAATGAACGCGCGATGAGGACGGGGGAGAGGAAGTTCATCCGAAGGATAGCGCTTCTGCCGATGGGGAGGCGAGGCCATGTCCGCGCTGGATCTTCGAAGGATATTAGCGATGGCGATCCTCTTGATCGCGACCTCTCTCGAGCGGTCGCCCTCCTGTGGAAGGGAGGTGTCTCCGGATGAGGCCGCCCTCTGTTTGAGGAAAGCGGTTTCGTTTTTCAGGAGCATCTCCGTGCACGGGGGATATGTGTGGTGGTATTCGAGGGATTTGAAGGAGAGGTGGGGCGAGGGGAGAGCGAGGGAGACGGAGATATGGGTGCAGCCGCCCGGCACCCCTTCCGTGGGGATGGCCTTTCTGAGGGCGTATGAAGCGACGGGCGATCCCTTCTATCTTGAGGCGGCCAAGGAGGCCGCTGACGCGCTCGCCTGGGGACAGCTCGAATCCGGAGGATGGACCTACTCCATAGATTTCAGCCCTCAATGGAGGCGTAAGTGGTATCGACGGGCCGACAAAGGGAAGCTATCGCCTGAAGAGGCCTCGAGAAGGAGGAATTGGACCACTTTCGACGACGATACCACCCAGAGCGCCCTTCGGTTCTTGATGCGGCTGGTCAAGCTCATCGGCTCCCCGAGGGATGAGCGGGATCAAAGGATCAGGGATGCGATGGAATACGGGCTTGAGGGGATTCTCAGAGCTCAGTATCCCAACGGAGCGTGGCCTCAGGGATATGACGGCAGGGAGTATAGGCCCGAGGAGCATCCCAAGAAAAGGGCTTGGATTCCTAAGGAATGGCCCCGCCGCCCGCCTAAAGGCCGCCGATACCGGCTTTACTACACCTTCAACGACGGCGCCATACCGAACTGTATCCTGACCCTCCTCGAAGCTTATCGGCTCTTCGGAAGAGATGAGTTCTTGGAGGCGGCGAGAAGAGGGGGTGATTTCATCATACTCTCTCAGCTGCCCGATCCACAGCCGGGCTGGGCGCAACAATACGATTTCGATATGAAACCCGCGTGGGCGCGCAAGTTCGAGCCGCCAGCCTTAAGCTCAGCGGAGAGCGCCCAGGCGATAAGGGCACTGCTGGAGCTTTACTTGGAAACCGGTGAGGAGAGATATCTGAAACCGATCCCCCCGGCGATCGAATGGCTCAAACGATCCCAAATCGGCCCCGGCCTGTGGGCGAGGTTTTACGAGCTGGGCACCAACCGGCCGATCTATTTCACGCGGGATTACAAGCTGACGTATGACGACGGCGACCTACCCAGACATTACAGCTTCAAAGGCGGCTT
>QNBQ01000487.1 GCA_003645735.1 Candidatus Poribacteria bacterium | reverse complement strand
GGGCGGAGGTCGCCCGGGCGGCATACCACTTCTGCTTCGTCAGGATAGGCGATCCCGAGGAGGGGACGACCGATTCGCTTGAGATGTTCGCGGTCGACCGGGAAGGGAGGGTCATCGACAGGATCAAGCTGAGGAAGGAGTGAAGTCCGCCGGGCGATCTCGATCTGCGATGCTCCTCACCCGAGAAGGGCTTGACAATTCGGGGCGATCGTTGTATAATGACTGATGGATCAATCATTTCGGGAGGTGTCGGCATGGCGATTCAGATATCGGACATCAAGGTCGACCCTTATCCGCTTCAGCCGGGGAAGAAGGCGAAGGCCACGGCCAGGATAACCTCGCCTAACGGGATCGAGTCGGTCAAGATTTATGATCCGCGCGGATGGGTTCTGACGGCGTATGACGACGGGACGCATGGGGACGAGGTGGCGGGCGACGGGATCTACACGTTGGTGGAGGAGGTCCCATATGACGCGCCGCCTGGCGAGTATACCATCACGGTCGTCATAACCGACAAGGCGGGCGAGGTTCTGAGGAAGAGCTACACGATCAGGGTGGCCTGAGGGGATAGGGCGGGCCTTCCGGCCCGCCCCTCCGCTCACCTCGCTTTCACCTCCCCCCACAGGGCGGCGAGCCTACCTTTCGGCCTCACGGACAGCGCCACCTTCGCCAGCCCCTTCTTCATGATCTCGTTTATCTCCGCCTCCGAAAGCGCCCTCCTGAAGACGGCCACCTCGTCCAGAACGCCGTTCCACCAGTGGGTGCTCCCCTCCCTGTGCCCTATCCTCAGCGGGAAATCGTTCGGGACAAGTTTGCCGCTCAGGGGCCGATTCGTCACCAGCTCCCCGTCTATGTAGAGCTTGACCGATTTCCCGTCGTATACCCCCGCGGTGAAATGCCATTTCTGGGGCTCAAACGAGTTGTTGGGCGAGTTCGTCCAAATCCTCTGGCCGTTGGGGTTTATCACGAAATGGGTGAACCTGCCGCCCGAGTTTATGAAGTAGGCCCAGTTCTCCCACGTGCCGCTCATCGGCCCTTTGGAGACGAAGGTCTGCCACGCATCGCCCGCGCCCTCCCACCAGAACCAACAGAGGATCGTCACCTCGTCTTCGATGTCCAACGAGTCGGAATCGGGCACCTCGACGCACTGGTTCGCCCCGTTGAACTTTATCGCCTTGCCGAACTTGCCATCCACCCACTCGCCGCCTCCCACGAGCTTCCCATCGTTCCCGTTGCCGGACATATCCTTGACCGTATCGCCCTGACCCTCGTCGAACAGCCATATCCCGACGGCATCCGTGATCTCGCCCCATGCCCCCATGGCCAGGGGGAGCGAGAGCAACGCCGATAAAACCGCTCCTCTCATCCCATCACCTCCCCCTCCGTTTGATTGGAGATCATTCTACAGGGGATCGCCGTTGATGTCAAGCCCCGGGCGGAGCGCTTGGGGGAACGGATGGCTTGACAGGTGGGGAGGGATCGGGTATATTTAACCCAAATCCCGGAGGAGGGGTGAGATGAGGAGATTAACTTTAACGGTTGCGCTGTTGTCTCTGGCGTTCGGCTTGAGCTTCCTTTGCCCAGCGAAGGAGCCTTACAAAATAGGGGCCGTCTTCTCCATAACCGGCGAGTTCTCCTCCCTGGGCGTCCCCGAGAGGAACACGGTGAAGATGATCGAGGAGCAGATCAACGCCGAAGGGGGGATAAACGGCTATCCGATCAAGGTCATCGTCTACGATGATAAGGGGGATGAGACCGAGTGCAGGACTTATGTCCAGAGGCTGATCGAGAAGGACAGGGTTCTGGCGATAGTCGGCCCCAGCCTAAGCGGGACCAGCCTCAAGGTCATCGATCTGGCCCAGAGGTTCAGGGTCCCCCTCATCTCATGCGCCGCCAGCATCAAGATCGTCAAGCCGGTCAAGAAATGGGTCTTCAAAACGCCCCAGACCGACACGCTCGCCGTCGAGAGGATCTACGACTACATGCAGCGGCACGGGATAAAGAGGGTGGCGGTGATCTACAGGGCGAACGATTTCGGCAAAAGCGGGCTTGAGCAGATGAGACTGCTCGCGCCCAAATACGGGATAACGATCGTAGGCGATGAGAGCTACGCCCAGGCGACCGACGTCACCTCCCAGCTGACCAAGCTGAAAGCTCGCAACCCCGAGGCCCTCATCTGCTGGGACACCAGCCAGGGGGCGGCGATCGTCACCCGCGACGCCAGAAGGATAGGCATGGACGTGCCGATCTTCATGAGCCATGGGATCGCCAGCAAGAGATACATCCAGCTCGCCGGCGAGGCGGCCGAAGGGGTGATCTTCCCCGCCGGCAAGCTTCTGGTATACAAACAGCTGCCGGAGGACGACCCCCAGAAGCCCGTCCTGGAGGCCTACGCCAAGGCTTACAAGGAGAAGTTCGGCAAGGAAGCCGATACCTTCGGCGGCCACGCCTGGGACGCGCTCCAGCTGGTGATAAAGGCCCTCAGGGAGGCCGGCCCCGACAGGGCCAAGATAAGGGACGCCATAGAGAACACCAAGAACTTCATAGGGATCGGCGGGATATTCAACTTCTCGCCCGAGGATCACAACGGGCTGACCAAGGAGGCGTTCGTCCTGATAAAGATCGTCAACGGGGAGTGGACGCTGCTGGAATGAGATGAGCGGGGCCGATCTGCTTCAATACCTGGTCTCGGGGATCACCGTCGGGAGCGTATACGCGCTCGTCGCCCTGGGCTT
>QNBQ01000486.1 GCA_003645735.1 Candidatus Poribacteria bacterium | reverse complement strand
GTTGAAGGAGATCGATCCGCGAAGGGCGAGGCTGATCGTTCGGATGGCCGAAAAGGGGATAAACTCCCCTCCCACCTCCAGCTGCGGCAGGCTGTTCGACGCCATCTCGGCCATAGCGGGGGTCAGGACGGTCATAAGCTACGAGGCGCAGGCGGCGATGGAGCTGGAGAACGAGGGATGGGAGGCGGGCGGCTTGGATGTGGAAGCTCCCCCATACGGTTGGGATCTGATCGAGGGGAGCGATGGGTATTCGATCGACATGTCCGAGACGATCCGGGGGGCGGTGAGGGATGTGCTGGAGGGGAAAGGGAAAGGGTGGATCTCCCTGAGGTTCCACAGGACGGTGGCCGAGGTGATACTCGAGGTGTGCCGGTTGATCCGGAGGAGGTTCGGCCTCGGGAGGGTCATCCTGAGCGGCGGGGTGTTTCAGAACAGGATATTGCTCAACCTCGCCGTCGGGCTGCTTGAGAGGGGCGGCTTCGAGGTCTTCATAAACAGGGTCGTCCCTCCCAACGACGGGGGGATCTCTTTAGGCCAGGCTTACATCGCCGCCTTCAGGGTGAGGGGATGAACTTGGAGAGGGTGAGGGAGCTTTTGGAAGGGGTTAGGTCGGGGAGGGTCTCGGTTGAGGATGCGCTGAGGGAGTTGAGGGGGATGCCGTTCGAGGATCTGGGGTTCGCCAAGGTCGACCATCACAGGGGGATCAGGAAGGGTTTCCCCGAGGTGGTGTTTTGTCAGGGCAAGACGGTCGAGCAGGTGGCGGAGATATCGAGGAGGATAGTCGAGAGAGGGGCGGATCTGTTAGCCACAAGGGCTTCGAGGGAGATGTATGAGGCGGTCAGGGAGTTCGCGCCTCAAGCGAGGTATAACGAGCTGGCCAGGGCGATCGTGCTGGAGCAGGTTCCCAAGGAGAGGTTGAAAGGGGTGGTGATCGTCTCGGCGGGGACGGCCGACCTGCCGGTGGCGGAGGAGGCGGCGGAGACGGCCTGGATAATGGGGAACGAGGTCGAAAAGGTTTACGACGTGGGGGTGGCGGGCCTTCACAGGCTTCTGGGAAACTTGGACAGGCTGATGAACGCGAACGTTCTGGTCGTTGTGGCGGGGATGGAGGGGGCGCTTGCCAGCGTGGTGGGCGGGCTTGTGGACAAACCGGTCATAGCCGTCCCCACGAGCGTGGGATATGGGGCAAGCTTCGGGGGATTAGCAGCGCTCCTGACGATGCTCAACAGCTGCGCATCGGGCGTGGCGGTGGTCAACATCGACAACGGCTTCGGCGCCGGCTACATCGCCTCCTTGATAAACCGCCTGGCGCACAAATAGCCCTTCCCCTCGACCCGGTTTTGTGTTATAATTAGAGTGCCGGAACGGTCAGAGGTGAGGAGATGCCCAGCGATAAGAAGAAACACAGGAAAAAGGTCAAAAAGCACAAGAGGAAGAAGCTCAGGAGGAAGATGAGGCATCGCTCCAAGAGGTGAGGGGGCTCGATCGAAGGGGGTGAGCTTCCTATGTTGAGGCTGGATTTAAAGACGGGGCTGCTCAACCTCATCAGGGATCTGCATGATGTAGCTGTGGAGGCGCCGGAGCTGTGGAAGGACATGGCGTTCAAAAGCCTGTCAAACGCCAATGAGGTGAGGAGGAAGGCAAGGGAGGTCGGCTGCGAGACGGTTCAGGATGCCCTTCTGCTGATCGAGACCACGACCAGATCGGCCGCCAAGCTGCTCAAAACTATGACGATCGACGCGGTGAAGGGCGCCATCGAGACCTCCGAGGAGATCAACGCGATACTCAAAAGCAAGGAGAGAAAACCCCCCGCTCAAGAGACTTGATGGGGTTTAGGATCATCGCAGCCCTGCTCTGTTGGTTCCCCTTCATAGGGGGTTGTGTGTTTGAAACCAAAAGCCTCCCTCCGAAACTGCTCTCCTCCCGATTGCCTAATTGTCAGGTCAAATCCGACCCAAAAGCAGGCTCCTTCGTCGTAGGGGTCGGCCCGTGGTGCAGGCGTATAAAGGTTGAAAACGGGGGGATCATCTCCCGGACCGTCGACCTGAAAAAGGGCTCGCTCATATCCGAATCGGGGTCCGAGCTCGAGCTGATATTGGACGGGGAAAGGTTCCCGTCGAAGGCCAACCCCTTGAAACTGGAGAAGGCCGAGGTCGGCCCGTGTTCGCTTACGCTCATCCTCTCAGAGGCCGGTCGATCGAGGTTTAGGTTGACGCTCTCCTACACAGCGTCCCCCCATTCACGGCTGATCTCGAAGGAGGCGGAGATCGAAAACACCTCCGACTCGCCCCTGGTTCTGGACGGGTTCACAGGGGAGATAGCGAAGGTGAACGGAAAACTGGCCCGCTCCTCGGGATGGGGCGTGGAGTTCGAGCTTGAGGGCGGGAGCCTCATCGTCTTCGTCGATCTGCCGCCGAGGCTCAGGAGGATGGAGGTTCGAAACGGAGCTCTCAGGGCGGGATATGTGGAGAAGATCGGAAAACTGGGGATTCGGAGGTGGATAGGGCCGGGGGAGAGTTTGAAGCTGCCGACGATCTGGATCGCCTACGGGGGCAACAGCTCTCAGGCAGTTGAGTCGCTTAAATCGATCGTCCGGACAAGGGTTGAGGAGGTGAAGCCCGACCTCTATCAGGTCGTTGAACTTGCGGGATGGCTTGAGAAGCCCGAGATCGATTCGACGCAGCTCGATCGATCGAAGCTCGCCCTCTTGATACCGCTGACCCCTCGGGCGAGGCT
>QNBQ01000485.1 GCA_003645735.1 Candidatus Poribacteria bacterium | reverse complement strand
CAATTCGGTCGGCGTGGAGATAAAGCTGGCCGTAACCGATCCCACCCTCAAAAGGCTGTTCGAGACCTGCCAGCTGACCACCCACCAGCGGAAAACGGTCGCCCACGAGGTGGCCGTCAGCTCGGGGGGAAGGGAGAGGGTCCTGAAGGTGTTGGCCAGCCCGGTCATATCGAAGGACGACCTGCTTCTGGGAACGGTCTACGTCTTCGACGACATAACGCGCGAGAAGGAGATCGACAGGATGAAATCCGATTTCGTCTCGCTCGTCTCGCATGAGCTGAGGACGCCGTTGACGGCCATTCAGCTGGGGGTGTCGCTCGTCCTGGACGGGAAGGCCGGGCCGATAAACGAGAAACAGCGGAGCAGCCTGGAGAAGGTCGACAGGCAGGTCAAGAGGTTGACCGATCTGATAAACGACCTGCTGGATCTGTCCAGGATAGAGTCGGGCAGGATACAGATGAAGAGGGAGCCGATCTCGCTCGTGGACATAGCCGTCAGCCGGCTTGAGGAGATGAAGCCGCAGGCCGACTCCAAGGGGGTGAAGCTGGATCTGGAGGTGGAGGGGGAGATACCGATGACCGTCGGGGATGAGGCGAGGATAGGGCAGGTGATCACCAATCTTCTGAGCAACGCGCTCAAGTTCACGCCGCAGGGCGGGCAGGTGAAGGTGAGGCTGAGCAGGCAGGGGGATATGATCCTGACGGAGGTGATCGACACCGGCCCCGGGATCCCCGAGGAGGAGAGGGAGAGGATATTCGACAAGTTCTACCAGCTGAGCGATTTCAAAACCCGTTCACAGGGCGGCTCGGGACTCGGCCTCTCCATAGCCAAGGGCATAGTCGAGGCGCACGGCGGAAGGATTTGGGTCGAAAGCGAGGTAGGGGTGGGGAGCAACTTCAAATTCCTGCTGCCGATAATATCCCCGGAGGAGATCGATGAGCAAGATACTGGTCGTGGATGACGAGGAGGACATACTCGATCTTGTTGAGATGAGCCTGACCGCCGACGGGTTCGAGGTGATCACGGCCAGGGACGGCCCGGAGGCCCTCAGAAAGGTGAGGGAGGAGGAGCCGGATCTCATACTGCTCGACATAAGCATGCCCGGGATGGACGGGTATGAGGTCATGGAGAGGCTGAAGGGGGACAAGAGGACGAGCTCGATACCGATCATCATGCTCACCGCCGCTTCCCAAAAGGAGGACAAGGTCAGGAGCTTCAGCGCCGGGGCGGACGATTACGTGGTCAAACCGTTCGACACCGACGAGCTTACGGCCAGGATAAGGGCGGTTCTCTCCAGGACGCGGGCCATAAAATACATCAACCCGCTGATGAGGGCGATGGACTGGTCGGTGGAGGAGCTGGAGAGGAACCTGGAGGCGGCGGTGAAGATCCAGAGGAACCTCCTCCCGAAGGAGCCGCCGAAGCTCAGGGGGATACAGTTCGGGGATATACTCGAAAGCTCGATGACCGTCTCGGGCGACCTCTACGATTACATCCCGCTGGATCAATACAGGGTAGGGGTGGCCATAGCGGATGTGAGAGGGAAGGGGCTGCCAGCGGCGCTGCTCATGGTGATGGTCAGGACGATCCTCAGGCTGGTCGCCAGGGAGCTGAGCTCCCCCGGCGAGGTGCTCAAGAAGATAAACGACATGCTACAGGCCGACACCGACCCCGAGATCTTCGTCACGATGATCTACGGCATACTGGACACCCGTTCCTTCACCTTCACCTATTCGAACGCCGGCCACTGCAGCCCTATCCTCGCCAACGAGCGGACGGGAAAGGTGGAGTTTTTAAGGGAGAGCGGGCTTATACTGGGGATCTTCGACTTCGCCTCCTTCGAGGACGTCGAGGTGGAGCTTAAGGAGGGCGATCTGTTGCTGCTTTACACCGACGGGGTGACCGAGACGGAAAACCCCTCGGGGGAGCTTTACGGCGAGGAGAGGCTCGCCGATTTCGTCAAGGCAAACCTTTCGCTCCCGCCTCGGGAGCTTTGCAAGGCTATAAAGGAGGAGCTTGAGGAGTTCAGCGGCACGGATCAACGTGCCGACGATATGACCATCGTGGCGATGAAAATAACCGGGGATTGGGAGTGAGAAGGTGAGCAAAGGCGAGGAGAGGGTGATAAAACTGGAGATACCGAGCGATATGAAGATGCTTTACGTCCTGGACGCCGTCATCACGGAGGTTTTGAAGGAGATGAACTTCAGCGAGGAGGCGGCGGAGCAGGTGAACCTGGCGGTGATCGAGGCGGGGACGAACGCGATCAAGCACGGCAACAAAAACGACCCCAGCAAAAGGGTCTACTTCGAGCTGAGGATCTCCGACGATAAGCTGACGGTGGTCGTCAGGGACGAGGGGGAGGGGTTCAACCCGGATGAGGTCGGCAACCCGCTAGACCCCGAGAACATCCTGAAGCCGAGCGGGAGGGGCATTTTCCTGATGAGGGCCTTGATGGACGAGGTGAAATACGATAAAAAAGGGACAGAGGTTAGGATGGTCAAATACAAAAAGCCGCCTAAAGGAGGTGCGAGGTGAAGATCAACGTCAGGGAGAGGGAGGGCGTCACCATACTCGATATAGAGGGCAAAATCATGGGACACGACGCCCTCGAGCTTAAGAGGGTGATAGACGAGATCCTCGCCAGCAAGGGCGAGGGGGAGGTCAAGCTGCTTTTGAACCTGGAGAAGGTGCCTATGATGGACAGCTCCGGGCTGGGGGTGATCGTCGCCGCTT
>QNBQ01000484.1 GCA_003645735.1 Candidatus Poribacteria bacterium | reverse complement strand
TGCTGAACATCCAGGCTCATCTCCTCCTTATCCCCGGAACAGGCCGCAAGCAGGGGGAGGGATAGAAGGATGAGAGCTTTGAACAACTTGCTTCCCATCCTCACACCTCCAGGGCTGGTTAATGAAGGGTAACCGTCCCGACCCCTTGGCTTATCAGAGTTCTCGCTTCCTCCTCCGTGATCGGGATCGCATCCCGCTCAACGTCATATTTTCCCGCGGGTAAGAGGTAATACTTGGTCGTCCCCGATCTCTTATCGATGACGACCCGCTCGGGCGGGGGAAAGTATGTCTTGCTGATTTCGCTGTGCAGCAGGCAGAGCGCCGTTAACTCCTCCTCGGTGAACAGCTCCTTTCTCTTGAAGGCCAGATTGATAAGCCTGATCGTCTCCTCTGGCGGGATGAGGCCCACGGTGCTGATGATCTCCTCGAAGGTGGGGCAGTATTCCTCATCTTGAGCGGAAGGGCTGACCTCCGACTCGGAAGCCACTTCAGCTATTTCCATCCCCGTTTCCCCGCTCCCCACTTGTTCCTCGGATCGCCCCTCAAGGGGTTCCTCCTCCGGGAGCTCGTTCAGGAGCTTTTCCATCTCATACAAAACCTCGTCATAAGCATCCAACTCGCCTAAGATGTCCTCAACGGGCTCCTGTGTCTCGGAGGGCATCGCCGCGGGTTTTTCCAGCTCTTGGCCTATGGTTTGTTCCGTCTTCGGGGCCTTCCCCTGCCGCTGCAGAATGACCATCCCCACGAGAATTGCTGCGATAACAACGCATTCCAGGCCGATGAAGATGAATATGACTCGCTTCATCTCTTAAACCTCATCGACGATTATCCTTTTGACCTTCAGCTCGATAACCTGGCCACTTTTCCTCCGAAGCGGTCAGGCTTTCGCGTCTCCGCGGGAACAGCTAGGGTTTGTTTCCTTCCCGCCGCTCCGAAGGGAAACGCCCCACGCCGATCTCCTCCGGCTTCAAAGGCTCATTTAAATGATGCATGAAAACGAGCTGTTTGTCAAGAGCAGAACAGAAGTTTAAAGATAGGAGCTAGAGGTCCAACTGATCCAGGGATAGATGCGATCATATTCGAAACCCCGATGAATCCGGCTTGACTGGCTGAGACCGCTTTTTGTAAACTTTCCTTGGGTGATAGGCGATGAGGATACCGACGTTTGAGGAGCTGCAGAAGGATTTGGAGGAGCTGAGGAAGAAATACGGCGGGACGATCCACTTCGGCTTCATCCACCCGGGCGCCGCCCCCTCGGAGCCGGAGGAGGAGAAGGAGAAGCCGGTAAAGCTGGAGTTCAACCTCAAGCCGAAGGACATCAAGGAGTATCTCGACAGGTTCGTCATAAAGCAGGACGAGGCCAAAAAGGCGCTTGCCATCGCCATCTGCGACCACTACAACCACATCATGGAGTGCGAGCGGAACCCGAAGGCCAGGGAGGAGGAATACACCAAGCCGAACATACTGATAATCGGGCCGACCGGCGTCGGAAAGACATACATGGTCAGGCTGATAGCCAAGCTGATAGGCGTGCCGTTCGTCAAGGCCGACGCGACAAAGTTCAGCGAGACGGGATACGTCGGGGGCAACGTGGAGGATCTGGTGCGGGATCTGGTCGTGCAGGCCGACGGGAACATCAAGCTGGCCGAATACGGGATAATCTACCTGGACGAGATCGATAAGATCGCCACGGCGCCGAACATCATCGGCAGGGACGTCAGCGGCAGGGGCGTGCAGGTGAACCTGTTGAAGCTGATGGAGGAGACGGAGATAGATCTGAGCGCGCTGCACGACGTGGCGTCACAGCTGAGGGCCGTGGCCGAGTTCCAGCGGAAGGGCAAGATCGAAAGGCAGATCGTCAACACGAAGCATATCCTCTTCATCGTCAGCGGCGCCTTCCCCGGCCTGGAGGATATCATCAAAAGGAGGCTGAACAAGAGGGGGATCGGCTTCGGAGCCGATATCAAATCCAAGGCCGAAAGATTCGAATACCTCAAACACGTGACCGCCCAGGACCTGATCGAATACGGCTTCGAGCCGGAGTTCGTCGGCAGGCTGCCCGTAAGGATCGTCTGCGAGGAGCTGACCGAGGAGGATCTCTACGAGATACTGAAGCGGTCGGAGGGGTCGATAATCAAGCAGTATCAGAGGTCGTTCAGGGCTTACGGGATAGAGGCGATCTTCTCGGACGAGGCCCTGAGGGAGATAGCTAGACAAGCTCACAAGGAGGGGACGGGCGCCAGGGCGCTGGTGACCGTCTGCGAGAGGGTGCTGCGGGATTACAAGTTCGAGCTGCCCTCCACCGATATCAAGCGGTTCGTCGTGACCGAGGAGGTCGTGCGCGACCCGGAGGGCGAGCTCAGGAAGATCCTATCCGACCCGGAATACAACGAGATGATGGTCGCAAGGGAGCTGTTGAAGGAGTATTCGGCGGAGTTCGCCCACAAGCACAACATCTCGATCAAGTTCGACGACGAGGCCGTCAGGAAGATCGCCAAGCTCGCCTCCCAGCGCGGGGTCGATCCCAGGGAGATATGCCGGGAGATACTGAGGGATTACGAATACGGCCTCAACCTGATAAAGAAGAACACCGGCAGGTCGGAGTTCGTCATAACGGGCGAGGTCGTGGACGACCCGGACGGCACGCTGGAGAGGTGGATCAAGGAGTCCTACTCGGAGCGGTAGCGGCCCAGCCGATCGACCGTCTCCGTTATGGCCCTCAAGCTTTCCCTCCAAACCCCCTCGG
>QNBQ01000483.1 GCA_003645735.1 Candidatus Poribacteria bacterium | reverse complement strand
CCCGATTGCCAGAAGACCCAGATGTATCTCCGGCCGACGGCCACGGTCGGGGAGAGCGATTCGACCGAGCCGTCGGTCAGCCTCTCGGGCTTCCCCCATGACAGGCCGAAATCGGGGCTTTGCGAGAGGAGGATCTGAGACGGCTCATCGGGGGAGGGTGAGCTGCTCCAGGCGACGGCCAGGTGCGGCTCGAGGGCGGCCAGGCTCGGACGGGAGATGAGGGGCCCCTTCGCCAGGGTCAACGTCCTCTCCCTCAACGGGTCGCCCAGCGGCTTGAACTTCAACGACCGCCCCTCGGGGCCGACCTCGACCCAGGCGACGTATACGGCCGTTGTGCCCGAGGCGACGTCGAAATCGGCCTGGAGGTTATCCGATTCGTCCACCCGCCTCGGCGCCGACCAGCTCAATCCGGCGTCGTCGCTCGTCGAATAGAGGATCGATCCCCCCTCCCTCCAGAAGGCGAAGAGCCTCGGCTTGGGATATCTCAACAGGACGGCTATCCTAGGGTCGGAAGGGTTCGAACCGGGAGGGCTTACCCTCACCGGATCGCTCCACCTCTCCCCGTCGAACCTCGAAAACAGCACCTCGCCCTCGTGGGCTTTCTCGAGCCAGATGAGGTAGAGGTATCTCGAATCGGAGCAGAGGTGGGGATCGGTCGAATCGAACCCGCTCTGAAAGATCAGCTCCTCGTCCGACCACCTCCCGCCGGAGGAAACCCTGGCGAAGAGATCGAAAGCTCCCAGCCTGTTATCCGACCAGACGATGTAAAGCGCGCCTTTGTGGTTCAGGATGGAGGGATAACGGGCCAGCGCTGCCCCTGTCGATATCGGCTCGGGGGGCGCCCACTTATCGGGGGGAAGCTCCCCGGCGTCGAGGAGGGTTGGGAGAAGAAGCAGGGCGAAGAGAGCCGCTTTCACCTTTCGAACCGCCGCTCACAGCTTCCGTATCACGCCTATCACCTTGCCCTGGATCTGGGCCTCCGTGACGTAGATCGCCTTCATGGAGGAGTTGGCCGGAACCAGCTTTATCCTCCCCCTCTCCCTGTAGAACCTCTTGATCGTCGCCTCGTCCCCGATAAGCGCCACGACTATATCGCCCGGCTCCGCGTGGGACTGTCTCCTGACGATGACGTAATCGCCGTCGAATATCCCGTCCTCCACCATGCTTTCGCCCCTCACCCTCAGCGCGAAAAGCTCGCCGTCGCCGAAAAGCTCCCTGGGCAGCGGGAGCTCACCCTCTAGGTTCTCCTGGGCGAAGAGCGGCTCGCCGGCGGCTATCCTCCCAACTATCGGAACCCTGATCACATCCCCTTCCTCCTCCATCGGCTCCAGAACCTCTATCGCCCTCGTCTTCCTCGGCCTCCTCCTTATGTAGCCCTTCCTCTCAAGCGCCCTCAGGTGGTCGTAAGCCCCCTTCTCCGATATGCCGAACCTCTCCCCTATCTCCCTGATTGTGGGAGGGTAGCCGTTCTCCCTGATCTTCTCCTTGATGAAATCGAGCACCTCGCGCTGCCTCTCGGTAAGCTCCCTTCTCCTCACCTTCGGTCACCCCTCCTAATATGTTACTACACAAAGGTTAAGATGTCAAGGCGGCGTCGGCCCCCGTCCCCCCTGGCTTGACCGGCCTCGGAGGTTAAGGATATACTTTATCGGAGATCGCGGAGGGAGGATGAGATGAGGCTCGATAGATCGGCCATCGAGAGGGTCGACAGGGAGAACATGTTGAAACTGCTGATGGAGTTCCCGGATCAGTGCAGGGACGCATACAGGCTGGGCCTCTCCGTGGAGCTCCCCCGGGGGTTCAGGGAGGCGAGGTGCGTGGTCATAACGGGGATGGGCGGCTCGGCGATAGGCGGCGATCTGATAAGGTGCGCGTTGAGGGAGGCGGCTGCCGTCCCGATCATCGTCAACAGGCATTACAGGCTGCCGTCCTTCGTCGACGAGAAAACGCTCGTGGTGGGGTCGAGCTATTCGGGGAACACGGAGGAGACGTTGGAGGCGTTCGATGAGGCGCTTAAGCGCGGGGCGATGTGCATGGCGATAACCAGCGGAGGGGAGCTGGCCGAGATGGCCGATAGGGCCGAAGTTCCGCTCATCAAGATACCCCAAGGGTATCCGCCCAGGGCCGCCCTGGGATACACCTCGATACCCGTCCTGACGGCCCTGGTCAGGCTTGGGTTCGCCCCCAACTTCGACCTGACCGGCCAGCTGGAGGAGGCGCTCAAAGTTCTGGAGGAGATGGCGGAGGAGCTTAACCCGGACGTCGAGGACAACCCCGCCAAGGAGATAGCCCTCAAGCTGCACGGCAAGCTCCCTATCATCTACGCCTCCCAGGATCTGGAGGCGGTGGCGATCAGGTGGAAGGGGCAGATGAG
Organism: Candidatus Poribacteria bacterium; assembly: GCA_003645735.1. Classification (GTDB taxonomy): domain Bacteria; phylum Poribacteria; class WGA-4E; order B28-G17; family B28-G17; genus B28-G17. Next base: position 377 of record QNBQ01000483.1, on the reverse strand, counting down.
CGAGAATTCAAAGTCGCTCGCCTATGCCGGAATCCTGCCCGAGATGAACCACAACGAGATCGAGGGGTGGAGGCACCCGGAGGGGCTTCTGAAATCGCTGCACATCGTGATGATCCGCGACCCCGAGGATCATGAAAGGGTTCGGATGAGGATGGAGATAACGAAGGGGATCGTGAGGGGACACGCCGACGGGGTGACGGAGGTTTATCCGCGGGGGAGGGGGGAGCTGGCCAAGCTCCTCTCGCTCATCTACCTCGGCGATTTCGTCAGCCTTTACCTCGCCGCCCTGAACGGCGAGGATCCGACCCCCGTGGAGAGGATAGGGGTTTTGAAGAAAAAGCTGGCGGAGGGGGGAAAATGGCCGAAAAGCTTAGGGT